>JAJFID010000378.1 GCA_021775325.1 Rhodospirillales bacterium | reverse complement strand
TCAAACACAGCCTCGAAATCATCGCACAATGCACCCGCGCAATCCTGTGGATTGGAGGGCACCAGCGGTTCCGGCAGCTTGTCACACAAGGCCTGTTTCGTGACTTCAGAAAGCCCAGCCAGTGCAACACCCCGCTCCTGGGCCCGGTCAATCAGAGCCTCGCGCAGGCCGCCGGAGTCCGTAATCAGGCCGGGCGCACCGGGACCAATATCGCGGCCCTGTGACAGCAGCAGGGACGCGTTCATTAACTGGTCAACCGTGGGCACGCTGATAGCACCATACCGATCCATGATGGCCTCATATGCGGCACCACTGCCGGCTATGGCGCCTGAGTGGGATTGCGCCAGTTGTGCGCTTTCTTCGGTGCGACCCACCTTGCAGATGACAACCGGGATGCTCTGCTCGGCGGCCGTGGCCAGAGCACGGGCAAATCCGTCCGGATTGCGGGCCTCTTCCAGAAACAGGGCGATGACGCGGGTACTGGACCGGGTCAGGGCATAGTCCATGTATTCATCAATGGTCGCACCGATCTCCTGACCCGGCGAAACCACCAGATCGAACCGGTAACGGGGATCGTTCAACGCGAGAACCGTGAACACGGAACCCGAATGGGCGATCAGTGTTATCCCGCCGGGCTTCAGATGATCACCGGGATAGAAGCTCACATGGCACTGTCCGGGCACATCGAAGTAACCCATGCCATTACCACCACAGACCGGCAGGTCGGCTTCTTTTGCCATGTCACGTATACGGGGCAGGATGGCCTGCCCACGATCATTCTCACCCTGACAGGCATCGAATATGACAGCAGATTTTGCGCCTGCATGAATAGCGGTACGCAAAGTGTCTTCCATACGGTTTGCGCCGACACCCAGTACGGCCAGATCAGGCGGCGCATCCAGATCATCGAGGGATGGCAAACAAACCCGGCCTTCAATTTCGGTATAACGCGGATTGATCAGATTGATATCACCGTGAAAACCACTGCTCAGGATACATTTCACCATGGCATTGCCGACGGCACCGTCACGGGGTGATGCGCCCACCACGGCAATGGCGTTGGGTTCGAACAACGAGCTCAGACGATGATGGTCTGTGGGCATTTCCAAATTCCCGGCCATGGCCATCAGCTTCCCTTGAAGTCCGCATCGCGTTTTTCCGCAAACGCCGTGGCACCTTCGTTAAAGTCATCAGAATTCATCATGGTCTGATAATGGGTAAGCGGGCTTTTGCCGACCCAGGCCTGACGGGTTACGCGGTGCGCTTCCTCGGGTGATGTATGGGCCGTGTGGCGCATGAACTCCTTCAGCGCCTGTGTGACCAGTGGTGCGCCACCGGCAATGGTCCGGGCGAGTGAGCGGGCATGATCCATCAGCTCGGTGGCAGGCACAACGTCGCGGACCAGACCCCAATGCCGGGCCTCAAAGGCATCCATGGTGCGTCCGGTCAGCATCAGGTCCATGGTCACGTTATAGGGAATGCGGTGGTGCAATTGCTGAATGGCACCCGCGTCCGGCAAAAACCCGCGCTGCATTTCCGGCAGGGAAAATGTTGTGTCTTCCGTCGCGACAACCAGATCAGCGCCCAGCACCATCTCGAAACCGCCACCAACCGTCTTGCCGTGAACGGCAGCGATGACAGGTTTGTAGAGATCCCAGTATTCGGGCAGGCCGCCGATGCCGCCGGGACCCAGATCATAAGTGCCATCGTCCAGACGGTCGCCACCGGCGGCAATAACCTTCAGGTCCCAGCCCGCACAGAAGATGTTCTTATCATTGTCGGCAGCGCGCAGAATAGCGACCCTCAGATCGTCGTCATCATTCAAACGCCTGAATGCGTCGTAGAGTTCACCGCTGGTTTTTGCATCAAGGGCGTTGGCCGGTGGGCGGTCCAGCAGGACCTCCATGACGCCGTCATTGATCGTGACCGTTACGTGGGAAGACATTGGGCAACTCCCTTGGATTGTCGCGTTCTGGATTCGTGATAGAGCATCATAAAACCCCGGAACAATGAATAATATTCGACTGTATTGCGCGAAAAGTTTGCGGCCTTCACAACCATGGTGGTTGCGCCAGATACACGTCGATCTCCGGTGAGCTGACGCCAGCGGCAATATCATCACACACCCTGCGCGTTTGCGCATCCAGCACACGGCTTTGCTCAGGCGCAAGCCGCCATGTATCCCAGTCAGAGACTTCGCGACCCCGGAGCGACAACGCATCGCGCATCAGGTTCATATGCATGTACCACACGCCGGTGTCGTCGCCGTTGCCAAACAGTGTAGGATCATGGCTGCCGAGACGGACCAGATTCCACGCGGTGGCGGCTGACGCGAATTTATCATCCGGCACGTCCCGGACGGGGAAGTCGATTTCGAGTGCCTGCCGGTGAGCATCGTCGATCTGGGCATCGGCCATGGTCCATCGGCCCTCATCATCGTTCCAGTACTCCGTGAGCCAGTGATCCTGATAACGACCCGGCACGAAGTATGTCGCGAATCCACAGCGTACACGTGCCGGAATTTTCTTCTGCCGCAGCACGGCACACAGAAACAAAGCGAAGTCCCGGCATGTCCCGACCCTGCGTTCGAAGATGGGTCGGGTCGACGTTAATGGCAGATCGTGGGCGGCCAGAATATTGTCGAGACGCTCTGAAACGGGCAGAGTCTCCCGAGATGGTGCTTGATCGCCCCACGGCGGTGGGCCGTAGAGGATGCCACCATAATAATCATGAATAAACAGGCCCTGTACAACCCGGCACAGGCTTTCCACTGTATCAGGCAGGGCGTCGAACAACACTGCGTGTTCCCCGGGATCAGTGAATTGTCCGTGGGCAATATAGTCCGTTGGCGGGGCAACATCTGACATGATCGTGTTCCCGAATTTGCCGGAAAAAAGTATTCGATTGTCCAACGAAAAAAGACCTGCGTCACCCTGAAATAAACTCGCTTGTTGTCAAATCGGGAAAGACCTAGCGTCAGGCCAACGCAGACATCATGCAGGGCCAATGGCATGTCAGAACCGGAAGAGAAGGAACACCGACCGCTGGCGGGCATACTGTTCCTGTTGCTGGGAACGACAATCTTTCCCCTGCAGGACGTTATCATCAAGACCCTGAGCAGCGAGTATGCTGTGCACGAAATCGTGTTTCTGCGCGGGCTTTGCGCGTTGCCGGTTGTCCTGTTCATCGTCTGGGTGACGGGCGATATGCGGGACATGCGTATTGGCTCGTTTTGGCTGCAACTGATCAAGGCGGCAGGCAGTTTCATATCCTATTTTGTTTATTACATGGCGCTGGCGGCCATTGGCATGGCAGAGACCGCATCCATTACATTCTCGACGCCCCTGTTTGTAACAATCATGGCGATCTTCTTTCTGAGTGAAAAAATCGGACTGCAACGCTGGCTCGCTGTCGTGTTTGGTCTGGTCGGCGTGGTTGTGGTTATTCAGCCCGGTGCCAGCGTGTTTGAGCCCGCGGCCATCCTTGCCCTGTTGGCGGCCGTTTTCTACGCGTCCGCAATTATTGCCACGCGAAAACTGGGCAGACGATCAAATGGCGGAACAACGACACTGTTCACGCTGGTGTTCTTCATTATTGCGGGGGGCATCGTCGGTTTCATTTTTCAGGGCCAGGAAACAACGTCTGCGCACCCCAGCCTAATGTTTCTGTATCGCGCCTGGTTCTGGCCGCAGGGGCTGGAATGGGGCTACTTCATCGCGCTGGGATTTATTTCAGGGATCGGGTTCTACGCACTGACACAAGCCTATCGGGTGGCAGACGCCAGCGTGGTCACGCCGTTTGAATACACTTACATTCTGTGGACGGTGCTGTGGGGTTACGTGTTTTTTGGGGCCCTGCCCGCCAATTCCACATGGGCGGGTCTGGTGTTGATTGTCGGTGCCGGTCTGTTCATCGTCTACCGCGAAGCCGTCAAGGGTCGAAGCGTAGTGCGCCGCAAGGGGCTGGGCGTTTTGCGTCAGCGCTAGTGGACCGGTTTGTATTCTTCTGCAAGAGATTTGATCGAATCATAATCCATGGCTGTCTCCAGCACATCGTCCGGATTGTCGAGCGAGCTGATTTTCTGAATCTGTTTCTTCGTCTCACCGGTCAGATGCACATTGCGGATCACGTCGAAGGGCGGGCTGGGTTCGACCAGTTTGCCACCGGACCATGCGGGCAGGGCCTCCAGCAGTGACCAGTTGTAAGTAGCGGGCAAAAACGAAACCGGGCAGTCGTACAGATAGTTGGCGATGTTGAAGGCGCATTGTTCGACAAAAAAGCTGGCCCGGTCCGTTTTTTTCATGGTCTTCAGGCCACCACCGATGGTTTGTTGCCAGTGTGCCCACTGTGGCGCGTTCCGATGCATGGCGAAAATACCGGAATTCATGACGGGTCGTACCGCCATTTTCTCGGCTGTCTCTGTGCCATACAAGTGTTGATAGAGTTGCCGGTGAAACCGCCATACGTCTTTTCCACCCAGATATTTGTGATAGCTGCGATCCTGTTCGAGTACACAGGTGCATGGCGATGTCTGCACGGCCCTGATGTACCCCAGCACACCACGCGGATCCTGGACCCAAACGTCACTGTCGATCCACAGATAAACATCATAGTCCGGAAAGTATCGCGGCAGAAACGGCCGCGCGGTCAGGCCCCGGTATCCGGGATGCTTTTCCTGCCATTCTTCACGCAACGGAAAGTCCACGTCCCACTCCGCCGGTACGATGTCGTTGCATTGGCCGGCAAGACTCTCGCGATCTTCGTCCGTAAGTCCAAAATCTAGGATACTGATCGGAATTTCAGCAAGTCTAGGAAACTGTCGCAGAGACGCCAGAAGCCCGTTGGTCAACGGTGCGTAGACAGTATCACACCCGGTAACAATGGTTATCTTCACGCGGACCTCCAGGTGGGGGTGCTGGGGATCTTGTCCCGGTTGCAATTGGCGGCATATGTGGATGCCAGATTCCTGATTTCTTCCATCAATCCCTGATCCAGGGTAATAGGCTGTAGCGCGTGGCCGAAAAACTGGTCATTTGTCAAACTGAGCTCGTTTTCATCTGGTTCGTTTCTGGGGCTCGGGACATGTTCAATGTCGGCCCCTGTCATGGTTGATACCATGTTCGCCAGATCCAGAACCCGGTGCGTCTCGGCGACCTGATTATAGATGCTGACCCTGTCACCCTGTTCCGGTGCATGGTCGAGGGCATGAGCAATACAACGAACAGTATCCCGAATATGGATAAACGCGCGGGTCTGGCGTCCCGACCCATGCACACTCAAAGGATAGCCAATCGCCGCCTGCATGAGAAACCGGTTCAGTACCGTGCCGTAAACACCATCATAGTCAAACCGGTTGATCAGGCGTATGTCGCGTTTTGTCTCTTCGGTCTGCGTGCCCCAAACAATACCCTGATGCAAATCCGTAATTCGGACGCCATCATTCTTGTTGTAGAAGGTGAACAGCAACTGGTCCTGGGCCTTGGTCATGTGGTAGATGCTGTCCGGATCGGCGGGGTACAGAATATCTCTGTTGACCGGCTCCTCACTATCGCCCGCAGCCGTAATGTTGAGATAACCTTCCGGTATCTTCATACGGGCGGTGCCGTATCCATACACACCGATGCTGCCCAGGTGGACAACATGACAATCCAGACCGGTGGATACGATGGCCGCCAGCAGATTGTGCGTCGCATTCAGGTTGTTGGAAACCGTATAGCGTTTTTCCGCAGGACCCAGCATGGAATAGGGCGCAGAGCGCTGCTCGGCAAAATGAACGACTGCATGCGGGCGTTGGGTTGCCAGCAAATCAGTCAAAGCGTCAAAATCCTGCGCAATATCAATATTATGGAACGGAACGGTTGTTCCGGTCACGTCCCGCCACGCGGCGATGCGATCATCCATGGAGGCGATAGGGGTCAGGGACTGGCTGTCCAGTTCCCGGTCAATGCGACGACGGGACAGATTGTCGACGATGGTCACGTCGTGACCACGAGCCGACAGATGCAGGGCTGCGGGCCAGCCGCAAAATCCATCTCCGCCAAACACCAGGATTTTCATAACAGACTCCGGTTCCACGCGACACTTTGGAAACAGTAGCGGCAATGTCTCCGAATTGAAATGAGGGTGCCGATTACCACATGGTTTTCCGGGCCCGGTCGGGCCACTCGGTATCATAATTCGGGCCGCCAACTTCACCATCCGTCAGGGTCGCGAGGATCTGACCGGGTGTTGGCAGCGTACCAGGGTCCGCCTGGGCTTCCGTGTTCCATAGGTCGGATCGAATAATGGCGCGGGCGCACTGGAAGTAGATTTCACCAACAGCAACGACCATCACCGAACGCGGCGGTTTGCCATCGACGGCAAACGAGTCCAGCAGATCCGGCTCAATGCTCAGATAAGCCTCGCCATTGATGCGAATGATATTGCCGCTGCCGGGTACCATGAACATCAGCGAAACGCGCGGGTCACGAACAATGTTGGACAGCGAATCAACGCGGTTATTGCCGCGCCGGTCCGGCAGCAGAAGCGTGCGACCATCGTCTAAAACACGCACAAATCCCGCTTTGTCGCCCCGAGGCGAGCAATCCAGTCCTTCCGGTCCCACTGTCGCCAGCGCGGCGAAGGGAGCCGCCTCAATGAACACCCGATACTCAGGGGTCACGTGATCAGCCACTTTTCTCAGGGATGCGGGGCCCGGTTTTCCATACAGGTCTTCCAGTTGCGTGACGGTTTCGATACGTGACATGGTCATTCCTAGTGGATCATGAGAGTGAAATAGATGGGCACGGCGAGATAACTGATGAGTGCGACAGTAAGACATGCGTGGATTCGTGGGGTCCGAAATCGTCGCCACAGAATGGTAACAAGTACAACGGCAAAAGCAATTTCCAGCACAGAAATAATGCCGCCATAGTGTGCATTGTCCCAGTAGGATACAGGCGAGACAAACCGCCAGTCGCTGAAGGGCCAAAAATGCGGATGGGCGTCGTTATGATGGACCGGAAAATCAAACAGCAGATGTAACAATGCCGACAGGCTGAAGACAATGATCACGTGCGACCGGTAAAGGATGCCCGCCAGTAAGACAAATGCATACAGCGGCGCGGAATTGCCAATAGCGACAACAGTCTGCCAGGGCTCCTGCCAGTAAACGTCCCGCCACAACGCGACCTCGCTCACGCCTCTGATCAGCCGCTCCCAACCGAACATGGCAAAAATAGCAAGGTCGGGTACCAGTGCGCCCATGAGTATACCGGCATAATGCCCGCGAGACGGATGGACCGGATCGTCAGGTGATTTTGCGAGCGCTACTACGCTAATCAGCAGATGGGTCGGTGTGTTCATGATACCGGTACCCGCGAACTAAAGCGCATCGCCCTTCAGTTCGCCATGGGAGGAACCCTCGAATTGCGGTGCCTCGTCGCCGATTGTATGAAAATCGCCCTTTTCGCCCACAAAGATATGGCCGATTGTTTTCAGCCCGGTTGGCTGGTCAAGCGACCCGGCCAGGATACCTGTGGCGTCCTGTTCGAACGGGTCCCAGAACAGACTGGATCCACAGATTTTGCAGAATCCCCGTCGTGCCCTGTCCGAAGATGCGTACCAGGCGAGGCCCCGGTCTTCAGTAACATGGATGTGCGCTTTCAGGGCCTTGGAATGGGCACCAGACATGCCGTGCAATCTCTGGCACATGGAGCAATGACAGTGCACCACATCACGAAGCGGTCCGGCTAATTCATAACGAACACTGCCACACAAACAGCCGCCTCTATGTATCTGTTCGCTGCCGGAGGGCATCAGAGAATTTCCCTCGGAGCGGCGCGAGGCGTGCCTGTCCAGTCCTCGCCGCGGTTGATATAGGCGCTGAGCAGGTGAGTGATCTCACCGTCTTTTTCCAGTAAGACGTCGAGGGCTTCAATCACAACGAAGCCCCGGCCTACATGATCCAGCGATCCCATCCATCTGCCGATGCCGGGATTCTCGACAAGATTGCGTACATAGACCCCTTCACCGTCAGCCCAGTAACTGGCGGTTTCATTCCATTCGTCCATGAGATTGCGGTTGGTCAGGTCAACGCCCCACCAATTGGTTAACTTGGTTCCCCACAAAACCGTATTGATTGAGGACGCGGATTCAAACCTGAATAACGATAACTGACCATACCATCCGTCAAAATCCTCAAACTGGAAATCGGACCAGGATGGGCGTGTTCCATTGGAATACTTGGACCGCCACAGGTCCAGGAATGACTGGAACTCACCAAAAGCATCTGACGGCTCGTTCTCATGGTAGATCTCGTACTGCCGTCCCTCTAACACAGCTATCCTCTCGATGATCCTGAAGGCATTTGTTGAAGACTAGTCCTGCAGGACGGGTAAATCCACAAACAGTTCGAGCGCTTCCGGGTTTGCCAGCGCTTCACGGTTCTTGATGGTGCGGCCATGAACAATATCGCGCACGGCCAGTTCGGTGATCTTGCCCGACTTGGTGCGGGGAATGTCTGCGACGGCAACGATTTTCGCCGGTACGTGGCGGGGCGTGCAGTTGGCCCTGATCTGTTTGCGGATTGTATCCTGCAGAGCATCGTCCAGCGTGACGCCATCGCGCAACCGCACAAACAACACGACGCGGACATCGTTGTCCCATTCCTGACCAATCACGATACCCTCGATCACATCGTCCAGTTGCTCCACCTGACGGTAAATTTCCGAGGTGCCGATGCGGACACCACCGGGATTCAGCGTCGCGTCCGATCGGCCATAAATGACAATGCCGCCATGGTCGGTGAGTTCGACAAAATCACCGTGACACCAGATGTTTTCAAACCGGTCAAAATAGGCGCTGTGATACTTGGCTCCGTCGTCGTCGTTCCAGAACCCAATGGGCATGGACGGAAAGGCTTTTGTGCAAACCAGCTCACCCTTGTCACCACGAACACTGTTGCCATCATCATCGAATACATCAACCGCCATCCCCAGCCCGCGACACTGGATTTCACCACGCCATACAGGACGTGTCGGATCACCGAGCATGAAGCAACTGACGATGTCCGTGCCACCGGCGATAGAGGCCAGATGAAGGTCCGATTTGATGGATTTGTACACATAGTCGAAACTTTCCGGTGCCAGTGGCGAGCCGGTTGAAGCCAGGCTGCGCAGGGCACTCAGATTGTGTGTCTTGCCCGGTTGCAGATCAGCCTTGTTCAGGGCATCGATATACTTGGCTGATGTGCCAAAAAACGTCATACCTTCGGCCTGAGCGAAGTCCCACAACACATTGCCATCGGGATAGAAGGGTGACCCATCATACAGTAACAGCGTGGCACCCTGCGTCAGTCCGCTGACCAGCCAGTTCCACATCATCCAGCCACAGGTGGTGAAATAGAACACCCTGTCACCCGGGTGCACATCCGTGTGCAGCATATGTTCTTTCACGTGCTGAATCAGGGTTCCACCCGCACCATGCACAATACACTTGGGTGCACCTGTGGTGCCGGACGAATACATGACGTAGAGCGGGTGATCGAACGGCAACTGCTCAAATTCAATTTCGGTGGGTGTATGGTCTGCAGTGAAATCACTGATCAGTTCCGCGCGCGGGATTATTGAAATGTCCGGTGTCGCATTCACATAGGGAACCACAATGACCCTGTCCACCGATGGCAGGCCAGTCATGATCTCGGTCACTTTGTCCGTCAAGTCGTGGGATTTACCGTTGTAGAAATAACCATCCACGGTAATCAGGATACGGGGTTCAATCTGACCAAAACGGTCGAGCACGCCCTGCACACCGAAGTCGGGAGAGCACGAAGACCACACCGCGCCGATTGAGGCTGTGGCGAGCATGGCAACAATTGTTTCCGGCATATTGGGCATATAACCGCCAATGCGATCGCCCCTGCCGATGTCCGCGTCGCGCATAGCCTGAGCCAGTACGGAGACCTGATCATAGAGCTCGTTCCAGCTCAGCCGGTATGACACCTTGTCTTCCCCCCGGAAGACCAGGGCATCCTCACCACCACGGCTGTCCCGGTGGGCAAGCATGTTTTCGGCATAGTTCAGGCGGGCGTCGGGGAACCATCTGGCTCCCGGCATTTTGTCACCATCCACCAGAATGCGCTCGCCCCAGGTTGATGCGTTGATTTGCGCAAACTTGCGCAGGAAATCCCAGAATGCCGGGCGGTCTTCGACAGAGAATTCCCACAATGCGTCGTAGCCCCGTTCGTCCACACCAAATCGCTCGGTGACCATATCCATGAATCTGACCATGTTGGTCAATTCGATGTCGTCGGGTGCGGGTTGCCACAGCGGGGTTTCGTTGGCGGTCGTGTCGCTCATTGCAGTCGATCTCTCATGTTCGTAATCTCCGCGAGAGTATCGTTTTCGCAGCCATCAAAGGCAATACGTGTGACGACCGTCATTTGTGTAAAATTCAAAATGCTTTAATATTTTTCGGTTATTGTAGGGCGTGAGGTAGTCTGCTTTGGCGGGCTATCTGCGGTTGTTTTGAGCTTCCTGGATAACACGGGCCATGGCATCAACGATTTCAGGACTGGCACCAACGTATCTTGCCCAGAATGTGGGCGGGGATGATAGTGCTGAGACAACGGCTCCGTCATCTGCCCAGACACCCGGTATCGGCATGGAATCAGCGGTTCTTGCCGCCTATGAAGCCGCCCTTGCGGACGGGGCATCGCTGGAAGAAGCCGCACAGTTCGCCTATGAGGCGGCGCTGGCGTTTGGTGTATCAGGCCCTGACGCCATGTCGGCAGTCATGGGTGCAGTCGAGGCGACATATGCGGCTTTTGTAACCAGTGGTGCTGCGCCGGATGAAGCTGCTGCTTTTGCCCGGATGGCGGTTGAAGCTGTGCGCAGCAACGAAGAAATTGCCCGTGATCAGCAGGACGACGCCGGAATTGAAACCGAAGATTTTCTCGCACGTGTCGCTGACCAAAGCACAGGTGTGCCATCCGAAATACCCGCTGAACCGACGCCACCTATATTTTCCACTGTGCTTGACGATGTTTTTCTGCAACCGCCACACTTGGATGCGCCCGTGGCAGGCCGTGAAATTGAGGGACCTGTTGATCAGGACCGGGGGCCGGATGACGACATTTCCGGCCGGGACATAATTGCTGGTGTCGCCGGCCCGCCGCCGGTCCTTACGCGACCACCGCCTCGCGGGGACGACACACTGGACCAGAATAATACCTCAACTGTCACCGTCGTTGCTGCACCAGTGGCAGGCGCACCGCCAGACACCACAATTTCCGGCGGCTCCGGCAATACCACGTTGACCGCTGGAAATGGTGGCGTCTTCCTGACCAGCGGTTCAGGCGATGATACGTTGACCGGCGGAACAGGATCCGACTTTCTTGCGGGCGGGGCCGGAAATGATACGCTGTCAGGTGGCAGTGGCGATGATACCTACCGGCTCGCCTCTGGTTTCGGCACTGATATTATCGTTGATAGTGCAGGAATGGCGGACCGCATTACGGGGTTCTCTGTTGACAATCTTTCCAGCGCCGTTCAACAGGGCAATGACCTCATTCTGGGGTTTTACACGGGCGATACTGTCACGCTGCAAAACCATTTTCAGTCCGGCAATGAAGTTGAAATTCTTGTGTCCGGTACAGACAGTTTCGGACTCAGCGGACAGACCAGCGGTGTTACAGGCCAGATCGTTGCCGGACTGGCATCCACGAACGACACCTTGTCCGGCGCCACAGGCAACGATGTCATATTTGGCGGCGACGGGACCGATACCGTTCAGGGTGCCGCCGGTGATGACCTGCTGCTTGGTGGGGCAGGCACCGATACGGTCGTGCTGTCGGGTAACTTTGCGGATTACACCATTACCAAATTAGAGAATGGCTATTCCATTGTGGACAGCGTGGGCAGCCGTGATGGAACCGACACCATTCGCGACGTGGAAAATATCCAGTTCGCTGATATGACCCTGGCGGCGGATGCGGCCATCACGACGCCGAGTTACGTAACCGGCGTGTTGTTTGATGATTCCTATTCCCGATGGAACGCCGATACGTCATTGGGTGCCCCCGTTTCACTGACGTACAGTTTCATGACGGCGGAGCCCTCTTATTACAGTAGTGGTGAAATCACCAGTTTCTCCACATTTACAACCGCACAGGAAACAGCGGCCCGTACTGTCCTTGCTCAGTTCTCCAGTATCTCGAACCTGACGTTTACAGAGGTCGCTGATACAGGCAGTGGAGGCCAGCTACGCTTTGGCGGCAGTGCACAAACTTCGTCGGCGGGCTTTGCCTTCGCACCCAGTGTCGATTACACGTTAAACAGTGTGAATTTTGTGGCCAACGAAAAAGGCGGCGACGTTTTCATCGCCAATAACATGACCAGCAGTCTGACGCTGACAGACGGCTCACACGGGTTCTACACGATGATCCACGAAGTGGGCCATGCAACAGGCCTGACGCACCCGTTCTCCGGGACAAATCAGCTAAGCTCGGGTGTGGAAAATCATCAGTATTCGGTTATGTCCTATACGGATCATCCCAAATCAACGGTTATCGATGTTACCGGCGATGCATCCGGTTACTCGTTTACAACTTTTACCTGGAACCCGGAAACGCCCATGCTTTACGACGTTGCCGCCCTGCAACATCTGTATGGTGCCAACATGACGACGGCGACCGGTGACGATACGTACACATATAGTACATCGGCGCGATTTTTTGAAACCATCTGGGATGCGGGCGGAACCGATACCATTGACGCCAGTAATTTTACCCGGGCCAGCGTCATTGATCTGACACCCGGCAGTTTCAGCTCTATCGGGATTTACAATCCCGTGTCTGACCAGTTGCCGAGTTTCTATGTCAGTGCGCCACAACCGACCTACAGTGGCGAAGACAATGTGGCGATCGCCTATGGCGCCATCATCGAGAATGGCACAGGCGGCAGCGGCGATGACACGCTGACCGGCAATACAGCCAACAATGTCCTGACGGGTGGCGGCGGCAACGACACCCTGACCGGTGGTGCCGGGAACGACTCGCTGGTGGGCGATGCGGGCGACGATACATATGTTCTGGCATCCGGGTCCGGCGGCGACACCATTACGGACAGCGCCGGAACCAGTGACCGGATTTCCGGATTCACGGCCTCTAATCTTGCGAACGCCGTCCAGCAGGGCAATGATCTGGTGCTCAGTTTTTCGACCGGTGATACGGTAACTGTAAAAAATCACTTTGTATCCGGCGGTGAGGTCGAAATTTTTGTTTCCGGGACAGATAATATCGGCATGGTGGGACAGACGTCCGGTGTTACAGGCCAGATTATCACGGACCCGGGCACCAGCGGAGATATATTGTCCGGTGCCAGCGGCAACGACCTGATATTTGGCAACGAAGGTGCCGATACGCTGCAGGGCGGCGCGGGCAATGACACACTGACCGGCGGTGCCGGCAACGACATATTCATGTTCTCGACAGGTGATGGTAATGACGCGATCACCGATTTCTCGCGCGGATTTGACAACATTCATCTGAACTCTGCGGCATTTGGTATCTCCACCGTATCGTTTGAAGCCATTGCCACCACATACGATGGCACCAACGCAAGCAACGCATCTTCAAATGTCATCCGCGACAGCAGTAACGACCTGTACGTCGATACAAACGGCCAGACAGCCGGTGGATATTCGCTGGTCGCCAATGTGGAAAACAGCGTTGCCGTCGATGAAACAGACATAACCCTCGTATAACATCGAGCAGGTTTAATCTGTTCTTGATACCAGAGCAAATTCGTTCCTAACTACGGCCTGGTGATATGGGAAGGAAATTTCTATGGCTGGGCCATTGGCTGGCGTTCGTGTCATTGATCTGACATCCATGGTGTCGGGACCGCTGTGTACGGTGACACTGGCGGATCAGGGAGCTGACGTCATCAAAGTCGAAGCCCCGGGTGGTGGCGATCACGCGCGCGGCGTGGCGACACGACGGGCGGGGTTCTCCGCGTCATTTTCCAATAACAACCGTAACAAGCGATCAATCGTCATCAATGCAAAGACCCCGGAAGGTCTGGAAACGCTTCTGGCCCTGATGGAAAAAGCTGATGTGGTGGTGCAAAACTTCCGGCCTGGTGTGGCGGACCGAATTGGCGTTGGTGAACCTGCGGTCCGGGCCATTAATCCGTCGGTCATTTATGTTTCCATCAGCGGGTTCGGGTTTGATGGCCCCTATGCGCAGAAACCCGTGTTTGATCCGCTGATCCAGGCTCTGTCCGGCCTGACAACTGTACAGGCCGGATCGGATGAGGAACGCCCCCGGCTGGTGCGCACAATCCTGCCCGACAAACTGACCGGCGTGCAGGCCGCACAGGCGGTAACGGCGGCATTGTTTGCACGGGAACGCACGGGTGAGGGTCAGCACATCCGCATTTCCATGCTGGATACGATTATTGCGTTTCTGTGGGGCTCGGACATGGGTGGCCATACATTTGTCGGCGATGAAATGACCGTCGAGCGGGCGCAGTCTTTTATTGATCTGATCTACGAAACCGCCGACGGGTTTGTCAGCGTGGCGGTGATGCAGGACAAGGACTGGCAGGGATTGTGCCGGGCCCTGGAACGGCCTGATCTGCGCGACGATCCACGATTCACAACGGCGGAACTGCGCGATATCAACAAGGACGACCGTATGGAAATTACCCAGCAGATGGTTGGTGTCTATGGAACAGATGACTTGCTCGCGCGGCTGGAGAGCGCGGACGTTCCATGCGCGCCGGTCCTGACACGCCAGGAGATGCGCCATCATCCGCAGGTTCATGCCAACGGCATTATTATCGAGACACAGCACCCCCACGCCGGGCCCCTTAGACAGGCCCGCGCGCCCGCTCATTTTTCACAGACGGATTTCGAGATTAGATG
>JAJFID010000377.1 GCA_021775325.1 Rhodospirillales bacterium | reverse complement strand
AGGGCGATAAGACGTGGATCATCCTTGCTGACAAAGCCATCCATCTCTACCAGAAAATGCCGATACTGGTTATCGCCGGGTGACGACCACTGAAACACGGTGTCAGGCGCAAGCCCTTCAGCTTCGAGCGCCGAACGCAGTCTGGCAATACTGATCTCTCCGATTACATCAAGGGAGTACATACTGACATCACGGCTGGATGCTTCGGGCGCAACCGCACTGATGACCAGGGCATCAAGATTAGCGCCCTGGGCATTGCTGCGTCCAAAAAACGGCAAGCGACCCATAACGCTCGGCCGATGCTCGCCATTGGTCGCCAGGTAACGCCACCAGACATTCTTCGTATCAGGTTGTGGGAAAGGCAACACGCCAACTGTTGCCTCGCCGCTGCTGACCATTTCAACAATTGCTGCTGCGGACTCATGCCGATGCAGATTGCAGAAGGACCCGAAATGATCGCGCGCCAGATCAGCGTATCCGTCTTCGCCTGAAATTGTCTGTACGGCCACAGCAAACGGTGCCTCCAGCGCCAGTGTTCCGACGATCATTTCCCGCCACATGCGGAACAGGCTTTGTTTTGGAAATACGCCGTGGTGCCGGTCTGACAAGCGATAGAGAATTTCGGCCTCGCGTGCAGGCCGTATTTTGATGCGATCCCCCGCTTTGGCCAATCGAACGCGTTCAATAATCGTACTCCGCTCCATGATCAGGTCATGAAGCTGATTATCGATTTGATCGATCTCGTTGCGAAGCGCGTCGAGGGACGGTTTTTTGTCAGACATGGTATTCAAACAACGCCATTGAGGTTTCAAGCCGCATAGAGATAGTTCCACGCCTCCAATAAATCAAAGGAAACATTGAAAATCAGTCAATTATTTGATGCGCCGCAGCACTGCGGGTTCGGATGCATTGATGTCACCGTCGTTCGTCCCTCGCGCAGCCACCTTGGGGCCGCCGGACCGGGAGTTGCTCCATGGTGTGCCTTGCGTGGCAATGACGTACCGTCGTCGGGCCTCGTGAGCCACCGGTTGACCCGCATAAATCTGCTTGGTGGCTTCAGATATCAGGACGCCGCCAAATCGGGAAAACCCTGCCCTGCCAATCCGTTCCCAGGCAGCGCTCGAAGACAGCAGCATGCGTGAGCGTACCGGCGGAACAAACAACGCGGTTTCTGTCTGCAACGGTGTAAACATGGTGTCGCGCAGGAGAGTCGACAACTGACGGCGGGAATAGGGTCGCCCGTGGCCAAAGGGTGTGCGCTCCAGCCGAGACCATACACCGCGTCGATTGGGTGTAACGATAAGCAGCCGACCACTGCCTGACAGGACCCGCCAAATTTCACGTAACAGGGGGCGTACGGGCTCGGCACTCTCCAATGCATGAACAAGCAATACCCGGTCCATACTCAGGTCTTCAAAAGGCAACTCCATCTCATCAGCCAGGATGGTCAGGCCATCGGCATTTGCCGGCCAGTGCAATACGCCCTGCTGTGCTGGCATGGCGGCAATCGTGCGCTCTGCCTCCTCCATCAACGGGCGCAAATAGGGCGTTGCAAAACCCAGACCCAAAACGCGCATACCTGAAACATCGGGCCAGTATTCCCGTACCCGACGACGAATCATACGTCGCGCCACGATCCCGACCTGACTTTCATAAAAGTCACGCATATCAATGATATCTGTCCACATTTTCACAGCATAACACGTGGCAACCGGGTGCAGGCAATGATAGTCTCCCACCATCAAACAAGGAGACCTGCATGAAACTCTACTATTCTCCCACATCGCCCTATGTGCGCAAGGTAACCATGATGGCCATGGAAACCGGCCTGGACGATCAGATTGAACGAATTGTCATGACAGCCGTTGGTCCGGACACTGACGTCAGCAAAGCAAATCCTTTGGGGAAGGTGCCTGCACTTGTACGTGATGATGGCAGTGCTCTCTATGATTCTCCGGTTATTTGTGAGTATCTTGATGGTTTGCACAGCGGTGGGAAATTGATCCCGGCAAGTGGTGAAGAACGGATTAGCGTGCTCAAGCTGCAGGCCCTGGCGGATGGCGCACTTGATGCCGGTGTGGCTCAGATTATGGAAAGCCGCCGACCGGACAACGAACAATCACCTGGGTGGATTGCCCGTCAGCAGAAAGCCTTGTCTCAGGCTATGGATGAAATGGAAGTCCTGGTGGGATTGTTGGGACCGGACGTAACACTTGCACATATTTCGTTCTGTGCAGCCCTGGGATGGATAGATTTTCGAAAATCCGACTGGGATTGGCGCGACAGCCGCCCGGCCCTCGCGGATTGGTATGCGTCATTCTCGGCCCGACCATCAGTTATGGCAACGGAGCCCAAAGATCCGACGTAAATTCCTGCATTCCAAACCCACCGGAATAATTGGGTGCTAGCTCAAAGTCGCCATGGCAATGGCCATCAGGCCGAGTGCTGATCCGATGACCATACCGGATCCAAAGCGAAATAGTGACGGTGTCAAACGAGTCATCGTGTTCGTCATGTGAGCCTCCATACATTGGATGTACATGTGAAAACTAAACAACCTGTTAACCATAATCTGATGACTGTGGCATGACAGTGACAATGGTCACAGTTTATCCGGAAGTGGACAACAGGTCTTTTGACGCCACCACGGCACCGCCCCATGGGCCCCATGCTGGTATAATCGTTTCTTCAAATATGACGTGGTATAACAGGGACAACACCGCCGACGCCCCGCAGAATCCGCCAATTTACGTGGCGACGGTCCGGTTTCCGTCGCTAGAAGACATTTTGTTCCGCGAGCGGTGTTTCAGACAATATCCGGTCAAACCCGAAACGGGTGAGATCGAGGGATACATAGCCGCCTGTAGTTACAATCTCGGAGACAGCACGCCCCACAGCCGGGCTTTGTTGCAGGCCATGGCCTGAAAATCCATTTGCAAAAATCAGATTGGATACATCCGGGTGGCAACCGATGATGGCGTTCTGATCCAGTGTATTGTAGGCGTAATGACCAGCCCATGCGTTAACCACCTTGATCGCTTCAAAGACCGGCACCCGATTGGCAAGATTCGGCCACACAACCTCATCAAAAAAATCGTAATCCACCTCCAGATCATCACAATCGGGATCGTCTTCGGGGTCCGGAGCCTTGCCGCAGATAAAATATTGCCCTTCCGGCCGAAAGTAGGTCCCGGTGGGATCAAAAGTCAGCGGGCATCCCTCTGGCGCATTCTGGCAATCAATGACAAAGATAAATCGTTTGCGGGAGCGAACGGGAATTTGGATGCCCGCGTTATCTGCGATAAATCTCGCTTGCGCACCCGCAGCATTCACCAGCCATCCGCAGCTATGTTCATCCCCGGACGATGTGGATACGCTAACGATCCGTGTTCCATCACGAACGACACCAACGACATCGTCATTCAGATACGTTACGCCCAGTGACCGGGCTTTCTTTCGGAAAGCCTGCAGCAAGGCGTAAGGGTCCGTCCAGCCTTCGTCCGTGCTGCCGAAGCTGCCAACGGACAAACCTGCCGTGTTCAGCCATGAAAATCTTGAGGCAAGTTCATCAGGGCCGAGCATCAGTGTCGAGGCCCCATGTGCATGCTGGATGGCAACGTTAGCCTCGAGCGTCGCACGACCCTCGTCGCTCGCGAGAATCAGATAACCTTTTTTTGTGAACGGAACATCCGCCAGTTCATCGTCAACGGCGAGCGTACGATCTACGCCACCCATAAACTCCGCAGCGAATTGCGACATCCAGATGTTTTCCGGGGTGGAAAACTGCTGGCGAATTCCGCCAACAGAACGGGCTGTCGAGCCATTCTGATAGGTCGGGTCACGCTCAACAACCAGAACCCTGCCCTGGAAATCCGGCGATGCGGCCAGAAAATATGCACAGGCACTGCCAATGACCCCACCACCAACAATGATTACATCCCAGGATTTGTCCATATTCGAAACCCTTTGGCCCATACGGTAACGGCTTCGGCCTCTACGAGGAAACCGAAGCCGTTACCGGACTACAGGAATAATCCGGCAGGATCAATCCAGATACTGACCGCCATTAGCCGTCAGTGTTGAACCGGTGATAAATCCGGCGTCATCTGACGCCAGGAATGTGACGCAACGGGCGATATCCTCGGGCTGGCCCAGACGACCAACCGGAATCTGCGGGATGATCACTTCGTTCAAGACCTTTTCAGGCACAGCCATAACCATCTCGGTACCAATGTAACCCGGCGCAATGGCATTGACCGTGATTCCCTTGGCCGCCGTTTCAAGTGCGAGGGCCTTGGTAAATCCGATTTCACCAGCCTTCGCGGCAGAATAGTTGGTTTGCCCGAACTGCCCTTTCTGGCCATTGATAGAACTGATGTTGATGATCCGTCCAAATCCCCGTTCGCGCATGCCATCGATCACGTTGCGGCAGGTATTGAAGACGCTGGACAGGTCCGTGTCCACAACAGCGTCCCAGGTTTCCCGATCCATTTTGTGAAGCGGCTTGTCGCGGGTGATTCCGGCGTTGTTGACCAGAACCTCAATTGGTCCCAGATCACTTTCGATGGTTGCCATGGTCGATGTACAAGCATCGAAATCGCCCACATCAAATTTGTAAACCGGAATACCGGTCTCATCCTTGAATGCGTTTGCCGCATCGTCATTTCCGGCATAGCTGGCAGCTACGGTATAACCTTCAGCCTTCATGGCTTCGGAAATCGCCCGACCAATTCCCCGGGTACCCCCGGTTACAAGTGCAATACGTCCCATTTTTTCTCTCCTGGAGATAACGTAAGAACGCCGCAGAGCGGCGCAAATATCTGATTAATCGCGCTCAACACACATAGCGATACCCATACCACCGCCGATGCACAGGGTTGCGAGGCCTTTTTTGGCATCGCGTTTCTGCATCTCGTGCAACAGAGTGATCAGGACACGGGCACCGGACGCACCGATTGGATGGCCAAGAGCAATTGCCCCGCCGTTGACGTTGACCTTGTCTGTGTCCCATCCCAGATCCTTGTTCACGGCACAGGCCTGAGCCGCAAAGGCTTCGTTAGCCTCGACCAGATCAAGATCATCCGTCGTCCAGCCAGCCTTTTCGAGAGCAGCCCGGCTTGCCGGAATAGGACCAGAACCCATGACCGCCGGATCAACACCGGACGTTGCCCAGGACTTAATCCGCGCCAGTGGCGTCGCACCACGTTTTTTTGCTTCATCTTCACTCATCATGACAACAGCCGCGGCACCATCGTTAATCCCCGATGCATTGCCAGCCGTTACCGTGCCACCCTCACGTACAAACGCCGGACGCATGCCCGCGAGTTGCTCCTCAGTTGTGCCATGCTTGGGATGTTCATCCGTATCAACCACAGTGTCACCACGGCGGGATTTGATCGTGACGGGAATAATCTCATCCTTGAACTTGCCAGCATTCTGTGCGGCTTCCGCTTTTTGCTGTGAACTGGCGGCAAAGGCGTCCTGCTCTTCACGGGTGATCTGCCATTTCTCGGCCACGTTTTCCGCCGTATTGCCCATGTGATAACCATTGAAAGCGTCCCACAGGCCGTCCTTGATCATGGAGTCCACCATTTCAGCCGGGCCCATTTTTGTGCCGTTGCGCATATGCACAACGTGCGGCGCCTGGCTCATGCTTTCCTGACCGCCGGCAACGACGATTTTGGCGTCGCCCAGTTTGATGGCCTGAGATCCCAGCGCCACTGTCCGCAGACCAGAACCACAAAGCTGGTTAATGCCATAGGCGGTTTTTTCCACAGGGATGCCCGCGCCGATGGCGGCCTGGCGCGCCGGGTTCTGACCACCGCCCGCACCCAAAATCTGGCCCATGACCACTTCATCAACTTCGGATGCATCAACACCGGCACGTTCCAGTGCAGCCTCGATCGCAACCTGTCCCAGATAACTGGCAGAAACTGAACTCAAACCACCGTTAAACGCACCGATAGGGGTGCGTGCGGCGCCTACGATGACAACTTCTTCACTCATAACGACAACTCTCCTTGTTCAGGCGACGGAGGTGTCCGCGACCCGGAATGAATAAAACAACTTCCCCATCGTTTCCCGTGGACCGTGCGTTTCATCACGTCTTCAGCCCAGGAGAAACGTTACATTGCCCTTGAGTTATAGTTTTTGCTGCAATGCAACACAAGGTGTCAGCGGCACAAAAACAGGGATTCCAGAAACAAAATTGATGATTCCGTGGGTTTTTCCCCAACCAAGCCGCCACGAAACCCAAATGCATCGATTTGTCCATCACCCCGCTCCCCAGATGGTCACGGGTCACGGCGGAGGTATTGGGCACTTGGCAGCAGCATCGGAAAACACCATCACTGCAACAACGCACTTGCGGAACAATACGTTGCGATGCAACATGAATCGCGCTACGAATGGCAAACTTGATCAATTCATGGGATTTCACTGGTTATGGCAGATAGCAGCGACAAGCCGGAAGAAACGCCGATTACAATTAAGAAGTACGCTAATCGACGCCTGTACAATACCTCGACCAGCAGTTACGTCACGCTTGATCATCTGGCTGACATGATCAAGGACAAGGTGGATTTCATTGTTTACGACGCCAAGTCTGGTGACGATATTACCCGCTCCGTTCTGACGCACATAATCGTGGAACAGGAATCAAAAGGCCAAAACCTGCTTCCTACAAGTTTCCTCCGCCACGTCATCAGTTTTTATGGTGACAGCCTTGAAGCTGTCGTTCCAAAGTACCTGGAACACACCATGCATTCCTTCGCCGACAACCAGGACCAGATGCGCGACTATCTGAAAAACGCCTTTGGCGGCCTGACACCATTTTCGGCACTGGAAGAAATCGGCAAGCAGAATGCGGCGTTGTTTGATTCGACCATGAAAATGTTTACGCCCTTCTATGCAGAAGGTCCCAATCAGAAGAAACCCACGAATGATGCAGCCGGAGATTCAGGGGGCAAAGCCGATTCCGGTTCAGACAACAGCGAGATCGCGACCCTGCGCGCCCAACTGGATGCCATGCAGCGACGACTGGACGACATCAGCGACGCCTGAGGGACTAACGGACTTCCCGGGCGACCCGGAACCCGAGCCAGTAGCTTTTCACGTTCACGGGATTCTTGGCCCGGTATGACGCCCGCCCGACTTTCTTGTAATAATAGAATGAGCCGCCCCGCATAACCCTGAGTTTGCAGTTACCATCCGTGCGCGCAACAGCCATCTTGGGCGCACCCTCATGTGTGGGGTTCCAGCAGTCGGCTACCCATTCAAAGGCGTTGGCAACCGTGTCGTACAGGCCGAACGCATTGGGTTCAAACGAACCAACCGGCGCTGTGCTGTGAGCGCTCCACTGGCTTTTACAATCCTTGCAGTTGGCCTTGTTTTCACCGGCCTCATCACCCCACGGATAGGCGGTAACGGTACCACCCCGGTGGGCGTATTCCCATTCGGCTTCGCTGGGAATATAATAACGCTGGCCCGTCTCCTTGCTGATCCAGGCCACATATTCTTCAACCTTGCCATAATCCACGTTGATCACGGGCCTTGTCCCCCGTCCCCACTGGTGATCGTCGGGATCGTGACTACAACCCCCTGCCGCGAGGCAGGCTTCCCACTCGTCAAATGTTACTTCGTACCGGCCGATGGCAAAGGGTTGCGGAACGACAACCCGGTGTGGCGGCCCCTCCCGCGCCGTCTTGCCGCCAATGCCCATGACAAACAGACCCGCCGGCACGACCACCATTTCAGGGCAGTTGTCACAGTCCCTGAACACAGCACCGGGCTCCAGCGCGACGGATTCCTGGGCGCGTGCGGGCCCGCTGGTCGACACGGCGGCCACAGAGACCGTGGCGATCAGGAGCAATACCAACGGCGAAAAACGCCACATTTTATAATGTTTATGCATGCTGCATTGTGCCCTATTCCTGCCGGTTGTCCAAACGTATCAATTGATCACATGCCCATTGTGCCGCCTGCTGGACCATGTGTGACGTATCCGATAACAGCGCCTGAACGGCAGGTAGCAGTTCAGAACACCCGCTGTTTCCTGCTGCAACTGCTGCGTTCCGGACAAATCTGTCCCGGCCACTGCGTTTGATGGGTGATCCGGCAAAGACCTGCCGGAACCCGGTGTCATCCAGGTCCAGGATATCCGCCAGCCTTGGTGCAGCCAGCTCGGCGCGGGGATGAAAGGCGGACTCGCTGGTGGCATTCTCAAATTTGTTCCAGGGGCATACCGCCAGACAGTCATCACAACCATAGATGCGATTGCCCATGCGGCCCATGAGTTCAGGATCAATCCCGGATTTTGTCTCAATGGTCAGATACGACACACACCGCGTGGCATCAATCCGGTAAGCCTCGTCCAGCGCGCCTGTGGGGCATGCCCGCTGGCACAGATCACAGGACCCGCAGTGATCAACCTCGGGCGTATCGGGTACCAGTTCGAGTGTGGTAAACACCTCACCCAGAAACAGCCATGAGCCAAACTCACGGGAAACCAGGTTGGTATGTTTACCCTGCCAGCCAATACCGGCACGCGCAGCCAGTGGTTTTTCCATGACCGGCGCTGTGTCTACAAACACCTTCACGTCACCGCCGTGGGTACTTACCATCCACCGTGCCAGTTCCTTGAGGCGTTTCTTGACCACGTCATGATAGTCGCGGCCCTGGGCATAGACACTGACAGCGCCCCGGTCCGGCATGCCGTGAATGGCCAGTGGATCGGTGGCCGGTCCGTAATTCATGCCCAGCACCACAACGCTTCTCACATCCGGCCATAAGGCGGTCGGTGACACCCGCCTGTCGGCCTTGGCCAGCATCCAGTCCATATCACCGTGACGACCCAGCTTCAGAAACTGGCGCAACGCGGCTTCCTGATCCGGGTCGGCATTGGCACGGGTGATGCCGACCGCATCGAAACCCAATGCGCGCGCTTTCGACCGGATATCAGATGCCGGGTCTGTGTCGTCGGAATTCGTTCCGTCGTCAGATGTCATTTTTGGCTCGTCCTCGGGCATTCAGTGTGGTATCTGGCGCGTCAGTTATCATGCAATATGACACTACCCCGGTTTCAAAAAGTTTCTAACCATGAACTACAAATACTCGGTCCTTTATATCGCGTTGATCGTCTTCGTGAACTGGCTGTTTACGGTGGTCGATCTCGTGGACCTGCCGACCGGCGAAAAATGGCCGCCCGCGTCATTGGTGGTGGGGCTCATTTTTGTGGCCCGTGATTTTGCCCAGCGCGAGATTGGCCACCGGGTTATCGTTGCCATGCTCATCGCCGGTGTGCTGTCCTATTACATGGCGAGTCCGTATGTTGCCATGGCCAGCGTTACGGCATTTCTGATCAGCGAATTCGCCGACTGGGCCATCTACAGCTACACGGGCCGTCCGTTTGCCCAACGCGTCCTCATATCCAGCATCGTTGCCACACCGATCGACAGTGCCGTGTTCCTGTATATGCTGGGGCATCTGGGCATCCTCGGCGTAACGTTGATGACTCTCAGCAAGCTTGTCGGCGCAGTTGTCGTATGGGCCATGATCCGCAACCGTTTGGATAACGCCCCAGCGTAATTCTCCGACGTACCGAACCCGGTTTTAGAAAGGACTGTTCTGATGGACTCCACGGCCATGATGAAAAACTCCGAGTCTGTTGATTGTTACGCAACGGCGCGGGACATGATGCTGACCGCCAAACCCGCCGAGCCCGTCTATTGCCTGTACCGGGACCGGCTGGCGACTGTGGCAAAACGTTTTGTGGGCGGCTTTCCCGGCAAGACCATGTTTGCGGTCAAGGCCAACCCGTTTCCGGTGGTTCTGGATACCATCTGGGAAGCCGGCATCCGCTGTTTTGATACGGCCAGTCTGCCGGAGATCGCGCTGGTGCGTGAACGCCTGCCCGATGCCGAGTTGTTCTACATGGCCCCTGTGCGCATCCACGGCACGGTGCACGATGCTTACAAGACCTATGGCGTGCGGAACTTTGTGGCCGATCATCCGGACGAACTGAAACGGGTGCTGGCCGAAACCAGCGCAAAAGACACAACTGTGTTTATCCGTACGGCCGTGCCCAACGAAGACGCCATCTACGACCTCTCCACCAAGTTCGGTGCCGAAACCGAAGCAACGGTAGAGATGATCAAAACTGTAAAGGACCACGGTGCGGAACCGGCGCTGGCTTTCAACGTGGGTTCCATGGTTATGAACCCGCAGTCCTATGAAACGGGCCTGGGAATCTGCGCCGATATCCTGAACAAAATCGGCCTGCCCATCCGGCATCTGGATATCGGTGGTGGATTTCCGTGGGCCTATCCGGATATCGAGGCCCCGGAATTGGAAACCTATTTTGACCGCATCAGAATGGCCAGAGATGCCCTGCCGCTGGCCGGTGATGCCACCATCTATTGTGAGCCCGGTCGGGCCATGGTGGCCGATGGCATGTCGCTGGTGGTTCAGGTCCTGCTGCGAAAAGGTGATGAACTCTATATCAATGACGGTATTTACGGCAGCTTTTCCGAAAGCAACATTTCCAACGGTGATGTGTGGTATCCCACATCCGTGACCCGGCCTGACGGCACCGCGCCGAACGGCGACATGGTGCCACTGACCGTGTGGGGGCCCACCTGTGATTCCCTGGACAAACTGCCAAAACCGGTGCCCCTGCCCGCCGACATTCAGGAAGGCGACTGGATCGAGGTCGCCACCATGGGCGCCTACTCAAACTCCGTGCGCACGGCATTCAATGGTTTTTTCCCCAACAACATGGTGGAAATCACCAACGGTCGTCCGCCTGAACTGATTTAACGTCCGAGACCGAAATGTTATGCCGCCTACAGGACATTTTCGGCAAGACACCGACGTGTAACAGTATAAGTCTTTGAAACGACAACCGATTTCGGTGATTTGTAGACATTTGGCCACGTCTTTCACCCTTTAATGTCTACATATTCATTAATATCAACGACATAGAGCGCTTTTTTCCGAAACAGTGTAGACAAAAGTCTACAAAATGTAGTCAGAAAATGTAGACATTTGACTACTTTTGTTACATGGCTCCTGATCCTGAAAGCCGGGAATTTCACCATATTCGCCCCTGTGCGACATATCATGGGCGGCTTTCGGCGCGGAGAAATCCGCCAGAAAGCCAATTGACCATCCGAACGGGATTGTAGGTTTATTCACAATATGAAATAACACATAGGAATAATAGCATAAAATTGGTGAAAAGTCAAGACTTTTGTATCGAGCACAATCTCATCCCAGCGATGATAAATGTCCGCTTGCGGTCTCACAGCGGCCCAGATTATGAATTACAAATCATGTCCGCCAAAAGCGGACGCTCGAATTGCTGATACAGATTTCAATTCTCTAATCACGGTCGACTATTTTGTCTTGGTTAAGATGTGAATGTGCATTGAAATTGTGAAACAATCGTTTTATTAAAAGCATATGGCTCGAAACAAGGAATATGATCGAGACGCCGTCCTGAACAAGGCGGTCGATCTGTTTTGGCTGCAAGGTTACAAAGCCAGTTCCATGACGGATGTCGTCCAGGCGACTGGATTGAATACCGCGAGCATGTATAAGGAGTTCGGCGACAAAGATGGTCTGTTTGAAGAGGCCCTGGAACACTATCGTCTGAACATTATTGGCCCACGCATCCAAATCCTAACCGAACAGTCAAACCTTGGAGGGGTCGAAGCATTTCTCAAAAGCGTTGTTAACGGTGCTGCGTCCGAAAAATACAAAGGCTGTCTGATGATGAATCATCTGGCCCAAAAACATACCGTCAGTCAACAGGCCACCAGACAGATCAGGGAATTTTGCGCGGAGATGGAAGGCTTACTGGCAACCGCTCTGGGAAACGCACAATCGGAAGGCGACATCCCAGCCGAAAAGGACCCGGCCATATTGGCGAGCTTTATCATGTGTTCGGTCCACGGCTTGGTTTTGTATGGCCGCCATGCCGACAAAAAATCGACCATTCCTAATCTACACGATGTTATTCTGAAAACACTACAGGCCTGAGCGCCGCAGGGCGTCATGAAGATGAACAGTGCTATTCATCAAGGCTACTTAGGATTAGACAATTTAAAATGATCATTTTACAATAGGCCGCGACTGTGACGTTGCGACGATATCGATTGTGTCAAAATAGAGAGGTAAGCCATGTCAAATTACGAAACCGCGATGACCTTTTTCGACGCCTGTGAAACGGGCAAGGGCTGGAGCGTATGCCAACAATGGTGTCATAATGGCGCTACGTTCTCCTGCCAGGCGGACGCGCTAGCCGACATTGTCACGCTTGAGGGCTACACCAACTGGACAGAGTGGCTTTTGGGCCCAATTCCTGATCTGTCCTATGAAATTCAGGCCGCTGCCTCGGATGCGGAGCGCAACACGGTCATCGTGCAGAGCGTGGTTTCAGGTTCGAACACCGGCGAAGGGGAAGGTGCACCGCCACCGACCGGCCAGAAAGTTGTCGCGGACTACGTCTA
>JAJFID010000376.1 GCA_021775325.1 Rhodospirillales bacterium | reverse complement strand
ATGGTCATCATGCGGCCTTCCATGCGGGGATAGAGTTCCACTTTGACGTCTTCGCCCAGTTCCGCGCGGACCCGGTCAAGCACGTTCATGCCCAGTTCCTGGTGGGCCATTTCACGGCCTCTGAATCGAATAGTCATCTTGACCTTGTCACCATCGCCCAGGAATCGGCGTACGCTCCGCATCTTCACATCATAGTCATGTGTATCGATGCCGGGGCGCATCTTGATTTCCTTGATTTCGATGACTTTCTGCTTCTTACGGGCTTCGTTGGCCTTTTTCTGGGCTTCGTATTTGTATTTGCCGTAATCGAGGATCTTGCAGACCGGGGGATCAGCGTTGGGCGATACCTCAACCAGGTCCAGTCCGACTTCAAAGGCCATCTCGATACCTTCGGCGGTCGATATAACACCGACCATCTCGCCGTCAGCGTCTACTACTCGGACTTGTTCCTTTTCGATCTCCTCATTGACGCGCGGCCCCTCTTTGGACGGCGTCTGGTTCATTGGTTGCCTGGCTATGGCTCAATCCTCTCGGTCAGTTGTAATAAAAGTTTGGTCAACATACTTACTGCCGGCCCATTGGACCAGCAGCTTCATCTTTAAGTCTAGCGACTGCATCTTGCAGTGCAACAACTTCTTGATCCTTGCCACCCAAGCGGCGGATGGCAACGGTGTTGTCTTCAGCCTCACGGCCACCCACCACCAGAATGGCCGGAACCTTGGCGTGGCTGTGTTCGCGGATTTTGTAGTTGATCTTTTCACTGCGCAGATCAGTCTCTACACGAAGACCGGCAGTGCGCAACGCATCGGCAACCGTGCCCGCGTAGGCATCGTGATCATTGGTAATGGCGGCGACCACAACCTGAACCGGTGACAGCCACATGGGAAAGCGCCCGGCGTAGTTCTCGATGATAATGCCGAGAAAACGTTCGAAGGATCCCAGGATGGCCCGGTGCAACATGACCGGGCGGTGTTTATCGCCATCCTCGCCGATGTAATTGGCATCCAGCCGTTCCGGCAGCACAAAATCCACCTGCAGCGTGCCGCACTGCCATTCGCGACCAATAGCATCGCGCAGCACGAAATCCAGCTTGGGGCCATAAAATGCGCCATCGCCCGGGTTCAGAACGGTTTCCAGCCCGGCCGCCGTTGTGGCGTCCTGCAGCGCCCCCTCGGCCTTGTCCCAGATGGCATCGTCACCGGCACGGACTTCCGGGCGGTCGGAGAACTTGACCACGACCTCCTCAAAACCGAAGTCCCTATAGATGCTCATCAGCAGATCGATGAACATCTTGGTCTCGGATGTGATCTGGTCTTCCGTACAGAAAATGTGCGCATCGTCCTGGGTAAAGGCGCGTACCCGCATAATGCCGTGCAGGGCCCCGGACGGCTCATACCGGTGACAGGAGCCGAACTCGGACATACGCATGGGCAGTTCCCGGTAACTGGTAATGCCCTGTTTGAAAATCTGCACATGACACGGACAGTTCATGGGCTTCAGCGCCAGCATGCGTTTTTCGTTTGTTCTGCTGCCGGGGTCGGCTTCATCCACCTCGGTGATAAACATGTGCTCGCGATATTTGTCCCAGTGTCCGGAATCTTCCCACAGCTTCCGGTCCACCAGTTGCGGTGTTTTGACTTCACTGTAACCGGCGTCATCCAGGCGTTTGCGCATGTAATCCTGCACCGCCCGGTACAGCGTCCAGCCTTTGGGGTGCCAGAACACACTGCCCAGGGCTTCCTGTTGCAGATGAAACAGGCCCATCTCCTTACCAAGCCGGCGGTGGTCGCGTTTTTCCGCTTCTTCCAGCATGTGCAGATGCTGCTTCAACTGCTTCGGGTCTGCCCAGCAGGTGCCATAAATACGTTGCAGCATGGCGTTGTCGGAGTTACCGCGCCAGTAAGCCCCGGCAATGCTCATGAGTTTGAAGGCCTTGCCCAACCTGCCGGTGGACGGCAGGTGCGGGCCCAGACACAGGTCGAACCAGTCGCCCTGGCGATAGATCGAAATTACCTCGTCTTCCGGCAGATCGCTGATCAGTTCGGCTTTGTAGGCCTCGCCCATTTCCGCAAATACCCTGATGGCTTCATCGCGGTCCCACACCTCGCGGGAAAACGGCAGGTCCTCATCCACGATCTCGGCCATACGGGCTTCGATCCTGGGCAGATCATCCGGCGTAAAAGGCTCGTCGCGGGCAAAGTCATAGTAGAAGCCGTTTTCGATGGACGGGCCAATCGTGACCTGGGTGCCGGGAAAAAGGTCCTGCACGGCCTGGGCCAGTACATGGGCGCAGTCGTGACGCAACAGATCCAGACCGTCTTCGTCCTTTGCCGTGACAATGGAAACCGCAGAGTCCTCGTCAATCACCATGGCCAGATCACGCATATGGCCGCCGACACGAATTGCCAGTGCTGCCTTGGCCAGACCGGGACCGATATCTGCGGCCAGCTCCGCGCCGGAAACGGGGCCTTCAAACTGACGAATACTGCCATCCGGGAGTGTTATTGCGACCATGATTTATGCACTTGAACTGTCTATGATACGGGCTGTGATGCGGGTTGTAATTTGGGCACTGAAACGAAATCTAGGCGGGCGAAAGTATACGAGCATTCGGCCCTGTCAAGCGGATGACCCACCTGTCGGTTCCGGCAGTTCGCCTGCTACCGTCATCAGCGCGCCCAACACGTCTTCAATGGATACTTCCACCAGCCACTGCCGCCGCAGAATCTCCACCGCCGGGCCGCGCTGCGCGCACAGGGCAGGGTCGGATTCATGGGAATACAGCACGACACTGGGGCATCCCGATATGGCCAGAATATGCATAGGCCCGGTGTCATTGCCCACCGCAGCCAGCGCCGCGCGGCCCAATACGGCCATATCCACAATATCGGTTTTGCCGCACAGGTTTATGGCCTCGGGGCAGGCGATGGAAATTTGCGACAGAATCTCGTATTCGGCATTGGTGCCCAGCAGTGCGGGCTGTACACCACGGGAAGCGAGTTGCCGGGCCAGGGCTGCGTAATAGGTTGCGGGCCAGCGTTTTCCCGGACGGTGCGGCGCGCCACCCGGGACCAGCAATACAAATGGTCTATCCAGACCAAGGCGTGCCGTATCGGCGGTTACCCAACTCAGGTCGGGGAAAGGCGTTGGTGAAATTCCGGCATCGCGCAACTGTTCAGCCTGACGCTCGATGGTATGCAGCAGGTTTCGGTGCGGATTGGCGTGGGAATGTGATCCACCGCGCGCGATACCCGACCACAGGGGTTTGTTACTGCTGGGGAAAAAACGGAAGTAGTAACTGCTGCGATCCGACGTCTGAAGGTCGTAAACCACATCAAACCCGCCGTTGCGCAGGCGATTGCGCAGTTCCTGTACTTTACGAAACTGATACCATTTTGGCCGTTCATCCAGCCACACGTCATCAACGTACCCGGACATGGTGAGCAATTCATCATACGGTCGTGTGGTCAGAACGGTGATATGGGCGTTCGGATGATACTGCCTTATGGCAGCCATGGGACCGAGTGCCTGCACAACATCACCCAATGCGCTCAGCTTGATGATCAGAACACGCCGCACCGACAGGGGTGGGACAGCTTCGGCCATTATGTCAGACCATGTCGATCAGAAAGAACCTGATTATAGACCTCCAGGGTCTCCCGACACATTTTCTCCGTCGAAAAATGCGCCCGCACGTTCTGCACTGCTTTGTCCGCAAGTTTGGCGCGGGCCTGTTCCGTCAGTGCAAGTGCGTGCTCAATGGCATCTGCCAGAGCACCGGCATCACCGGGTGGTACCAGCCATCCGGTTTCGCCTTCGATAACCGTTTCCTTGGCGCCGCCATGGTCGCTGGCAATAACCGGTCGACCCAGTGCCTGAGCTTCAATGACAATGCGACCAAACGCTTCCGGGTCTGTAGAAGCGGATACCACCACGTCCGTGAGCATGTAGGCGGCTGGCATATCGCGGCAGCTATCGACAATACGGACAACCTCACCAAGGTCGTAGCGTTTTACAAGATTATCCAGTTCACGCCGAAACTCGTGGCGTCCCTGATCACCACCGACCAGAAGGCAGCGAACATCACGCCGGTTCAGCCGGGCGACGGCTTCGATAAACACCGTCTGCCCCTTCCACCGTGTGAGCCGACCCGGCAGCATGACCACAGGATATCCCTCAGTAATGCGCCATTCATTGGCCAGCGAAATCACGCGTTGGGCGGTGACAGTTGCGGCGCTGAATCTGGTCAGATCGACCCCCCGATGGATCACTTTTATCTTCTCCGTGGGCACACCGTAATGTTGACGCACATGGCCTGCGATAAAGTTGGATATGGCGATCACCCGCGCGCCTTTGGTCATGACCGAGTTATAGATGCGTTTGAGCACGCTGCCATAACCATATGTACCGTGGAACGTGGTGACAAATGGCCGCCCCGCCTTTTTAGCGGCGTAATACGCACTCCACGCGGGTGCACGGGACCGGGCGTGTACCACGTCCACGTTCTCGGCCTCTATCAAAGCAGCCAGCCGACCGATATTTTTGTACATGGTAATCGGGTTTTTGGAGTGCACCGGCAGGGTTACGTGCTCGGCTTTTACCCGCTTCAGTTCGTGCTCCCTTGGCCCACCGGATGAGGCAACAATTGCCCGTCCACCGGCCTGCACAACAGCATTGGCGACTTCGACCGTACCTCTTTCAACACCGCCACTGGTTCCCATGGCAGGCAACACCTGTAGCACGGTCGCGCCGGGTGCGGGCACCATATCGGGAACAGCACCCTCGGCAATGGCTGTCACTTCACTAAATGCATTGTTATTGTTATTTTGCGGGTTATCCATTTTGGGTCCGATTATTGGGTCTTATGATCCGGCACTTTACCGGTGGGCGATATGACATCAGAAAACGCGAAAACGCAATTCCTGGAATTACAAAACCATGTGCGATTAGCTTATCACTTTTCACCCGGCTCTTCACCCGGGGTTGTATTCTTGAGCGGGTTCAAATCCGATATGACAGGCAGCAAAGCACTGGCACTGGATGTGCACCTTTCCGAACAGGGCAGGGCGTTTCTGCGCTTTGACTATCAGGGCCATGGCCAGTCATCCAGCGATTTTGTCGATGGTACCATCGGCCAGTGGGCGGATGATGCCATTGCCGCGCTCGACCAATTGACGCAAGGCCCGCAGATACTGGTTGGGTCCAGCATGGGCGGCTGGCTCATGTTGCTGGTTGCGTTACAGCGGAAATCCCGCATCGCGGGTCTTGTGGGGCTTGCGGCAGCGCCGGACTTTACCGAAGAACTCATGTGGGATGCGTTCACCGAAGAACAGAAATCCGCTTTGGAGCAGGACGGCAGGCTGGAAATCCCCAACTGTTATGACGATGATCCGTACATCATCAGCCAGGGCCTGATTGAGGAGGGGCGCGATCAGTTATTGTTACGCTCCGCAATTGATCTGGAAATGCCGGTTCGCTTGATACAAGGCAAACAGGACGAAGACGTTCCTTGGCAGACGGCCGAGCGCTTAGCAGATCAACTAACCAGTTCCGACGTAGAGATTCAGTACGTCAAGGACGGTGATCATCGTTTGTCACGCCCCCATGATCTGGAACGATTATGCCGGGCAGTGGACGGCTTGATCCAGCACATTGAGAACCCGCCTGATATGGAAATTCAATAGAGGTCACTCATTTTCGGTTTTCCAGATTGCGTCCAATCCCACTTTGTAGTTCGGATACCGCAACTGGACGCCCAGTTCAGATTTGATCAATTCGTTGCTGACCCGACGATTATCGTGCCAAAAGCTACGGCCCATAGGAGACATGGAATTTTCCACTTCTTCGAATGGGATGAGCGGCGGTGGTTCGATTTCCATAAGTTTGCAGGCGTAGGCCGTTACGTCGGACGGTTCCGCCGGGGTGTTATCGCACACATTGTACACGCTGCCGGGGTTTGGGCGGGCCATTGATGCGATCAGCGTCTCAGCAATGTCATCTACGTGAATGCGATTGAACTTATGCCCCGGTTTGAGAATGCGTCGGGGTTTACCGTGTCTGATCTGATCGAGAACGCTACGTCCTGGTCCATAAATTCCAGGCAATCGGAATATATGCACCGGCAAGCCGTAAGATTTAAAGAGATCGCTCCACTGGTTTTCAGCTTTTACCCGACGCGCACCACGGTCTCCGCTGGGATTGGTCGGCGTGGTTTCGTCGACAATTGTGCCTCCTGTATTTCCGTACACCCCGGTTGTAGAAAGATACCCCACCCACTCAAGGTTCGCGTTTTCTGCAAGTTCGTCCTTCATTGCCGCGATCACAGGGTCGCCATTTTCGCCTGTGGGTACCGTACTGAGCACATGAGTTGCGCTCTGCAGAGCTTTGGCAATTTGCTCGGTTTCCGATGATTGTCCACCAAACGGCAATACAGCCACTCCGTCGGGGATGGATTGGCGAACCGCGCCCAAATCGCGCACGGTACCACTCACACGCCAGTTCATTTCCAGCAACCTGTGGGCCAAGACCTTGCCGGTGTATCCCAGTCCAAAACAGAGCAAATGCGGTTGTAAATCTTTCAATGTGCAACACACCCTTGATTGCCAGTGCGGACCGAACTAAACAGCAGGAATGGCTTTGCTGTCAAAACCGATTACACCGCTTTGGTGTGCCGTCTTGTTCACCGCGAGTATTGTTTCGTGGCCCTTTGTAGCGGATGCACAGGAGAATGAAAGCGATGCCGAGCGTTATAGCGCCTGCATCAGCCTGTCTGAAACTAATCCATCCAGATCTTTTGATGACGCGGTTGCCTGGCGTGATCTGGGTGGAGGCGATGCAGCAGAACACTGCGCGGCGGTCTCGCTGGTTGCACTCAAACACTTCCGGGCTGGCGCGGAGCGCCTGGAACTGCTGGCAGAGAACCCAACGGACAGCATATTTCGCCGTGCTGGGCTTTTATCACAGGCCGCGCAGGCGTGGTTGCTGGATCAGCAACCAGAACGCGCTTATGCAACACTGACGACGGCCATTCAGTTGGTCCCCGAAATGGCCTCACTCTATGTAGACCGCAGCGCCGTACGGGCGGATATGGGCCTGTACAGTGAGGCCGTTGCAGATCTTGACTTCGCCATCGACCTGGATCCCTTATCTGTTGACGCCTATCTATTCAGGGCCAGCGCCAATCGATATCTTGAAAATTTCGACGATGCGTTGCGTGATCTTGAAGCTGTGTTGAACTATGAGCCGACACATCTGGACGCATTACTGGAACGCGGCATCGTCCGACGCTTACAGGGCGATGACGCCAGTGCGCGAAAAGACTGGGTCTGGGTCATCGAACTTGGGCCCGATACCAGCGCTGCGACCATGGCCAGACGAAATCTGGAGATTATGGATGTTAATCCGGATTAGCGACTGTGCCTTTGCTCAGAAATCCAGGTTTGCATAATGGTTGGGTGGCGGCGCGCCCGGAATGTGATCTCCAAGCAGCGGTCGAAAACTTGGCCGTGATTTGATGCGGGCGTACCAGGTCTTGACCAGTTCATTGTCTTCCCACGGCATCTCGCCAATGTAATCCAGTGCTGAAATGTGCGATGCCGCAACGATGTCGGCATAACTTAACTCATCGCCAACAATCCAGTTGCGGCGTTCTATTAGGTAGGCGATGTAATCCATATGGGTGCGGAGATTGCGATACCCGGCCCGAATTGCGGCGGCATCGGGCTCACCCAAACCAAGAAACCGTTTCATCATTTTTTCGCCCAACAGATTTTCGGTCACTTCCTGATTGAACTTGAGGTTGAACCAATGGACAAGCCTGCGGGTTTCAGCCCGTGCCAAAGGGTTGGCCGGTAACAGTGAAATGTTGGGATAAGCTTCTTCAAGATACTCGAAAACAACGTCACTACCAGAAATAGCGGACCCGTCGCTTTCGACCAACACAGGAACCTCTCCTGCAGGGTTTATGGACAGGAATTCCTGCCGCCTGTCCCAGATGTTTTCGGTTTGCATCTGATACTCGAGCTTCTTTTCGCCCAGCACAATTCGTATTGCGCGGCAGAAGGGTGAAAGCCATAGGTGATAAAGTGTTCGCATGGCTGGCTTGAGTTATCCCCATTTGATTGCGGCCCGCGCCTGTAAGGCCAACAGGGCGAATCGTTCCTGATGACGTCTTATCAATTGATCGTGAAAATTCCATGAACTTGTTTCCCGAAACACTAAATCCGCTATTGTAGCGCCCTATCCATTATGCCCGGACCAAAGTACGAGGAATTCAATGCTTATCAGAAAACCACGCAGTAACGAGATACGCCCATCCGAGATTACACCACGTCACGTGTTTGAGAATCGGCGCCAGTTTATGACGGGTGTCGGCATGGTCGGGCTGGGTGCTATTGCTGGCGGCTCGTTAGGTGGGTTGCTGGCTCCTGAGACTGCGTCGGCGGCCACGACACTGGCCACTATTAAGAATGATAAGTATACGCTGGCTGGGCTTGGCGAGGCGGCCCCCACGGACAAGGTCGTCGCATCCACCTACAACAATTTCTACGAGTTTGGTACAGGCAAGGGAGACCCTGCGGACAACTCCAAGGATTTTCAACCATTGCCCTGGACTGTCACGGTCGATGGTGCGGTGGAGAATCCGGGAACCTACGATTTTGACGACCTGATCAACCCGCATCAACTGGAAGAACGCGTCTATCGGTTCCGTTGTGTGGAGGCGTGGTCAATGGTCGTGCCTTGGGTTGGCATCAGTCTTGGCGAGGTCATTCGTCGATTGGGTCCGACGTCCAACGCCAAATATGTGGCGTTTGAGACTCTCTATGATCCCGAACGCATGCCCGGCCAAAACCGCAGTCCCATACCATGGCCCTATGTGGAAGGTTTGCGCATGGACGAAGCCATGCATGACCTGAGTTTGCTGACCGTGGGCATGTATGGTGAGGTCCTGCCTAACCAGAATGGTGCACCTATTCGGCTCATTGTGCCGTGGAAATACGGTTTCAAGAGTATCAAATCCATCGTTCGCATTTCGTTTGTCGAAGACCAACCGCCATGCACGTGGAACATCGCCAACGCGCGCGAGTACGGGTTCTACTCGAACGTCAATCCGGAAGTGGACCATCCGCGTTGGAGTCAGGCCAAGGAGCGAATCGTCGGCACGGGCATATTTGCAGAGCGCCGCAAAACAGAAATGTTGAATGGCTATGCCGATCAAGTCGGTTCGCTGTACGATGGCATGGACATGAGCAAGTACTACTGATTTCATGACGCAGAAAAGTGTGTCTGGCGCGGCTTCGCGACCAGGAAATTTCCGCCGAGCGGCCAGCAAGGTTGCTGTATTCATCATTTGCCTGATGCCATTGGCGTGGGTAATCTGGCTCGCGTTCACGCCTGGTGTTGGTGGCAGCGGACTCGGGCCAAACCCTCAGGAGTTTCTGAACCGTTTCCTCGGCGACTGGGCACTTCGTTTCCTGTTGATTGCCCTCGCCGTGACACCGATCAGAATGCTGTTGCGCTGGAACTGGGTCTTCCGGTTCCGCCGGATGCTGGGGTTGTATGCGTTTTTCTATGTTAGTCTGCATCTCACCAGCTATGTGGTCCTGGATAAGCAGTTCTTTTGGGATGAAATCTGGTCGGATATTGTCAAGCGGACATTCATAACCGTCGGTATGGCATCATTCGTCATGCTCATTCCGCTGGCCGTTACGTCAACAGCCGGCATGGTGAAACGACTGGGTGCAAATCGCTGGCGGCGTCTGCATCAGATCGTTTATCTCATCGCACCGCTGGCTTGTTTGCACTTCTTTATGATGCGCAAAGGCGTTCAATTGGAACCCATGATCTATGCCGGGATAGCAACTGTCCTGCTCATGATCCGGATATGGCACCGTTTTCGGTCCCGTCCAGGTGCCGGCTGAGGAAACCGGCAACCTCGTTCAGGGACTGCTGTGCTTCCGGAATCTCCGGGTAGAACTCAAAAACGTGCCACATTCCTTCCCAGACATGTAGTGACACGTTCACACCGGCTTGTCTCATGCACGTCGAAAGGCGGGCACTTTCGCTCAATAACAGATCACGCGTTCCTGTTGTGATCAGTACTGGCGGGAATGACGAATCGTACTCGGCATTGATAGGCGATAACGCGGGTTCCGACACATCACACCCGGCGGCATACGCGTTGACAAAGGGCCCGACCGGACCAAGCGTTGGATCGATGCCATTGAGCGTGGTCAACGTGTCACTTGCACAGGAAAAATCGACAAAAGGAGAGAACAACGCTGCCGCTTTCGGCATGGGCAGGTTTGCCTGACGTGACCGTATCAGCACTGACAATGCGAGATTGCCACCGGCTGATTCCCCAGCAATCGCAATTCGTTCCTCACCAACCTGACCCAGGAGCGCTTCATACACAGCGAAGCAGTCGTCTGATGCTGCAGGATAGGAATGTTCCGGTGCCAGCCGGTAATGGGGCGCGTAAACAACGGCACCGGTCTTGCAGGCCAGCGGCACAGTCAATATCTGATCACTTGTCGGGCTTCCGGTCACGAACCCGCCACCAAAACAATAGAACAGGACAGGACCGTTCTCATCCACATCCGGACTGGAAGAAACGCGTTGCACCGGTACGCCCCGAATAATGGTTTCCTCGACCATGGGGGAATAGGTTGCAGAAACGCGATCTACGGCGGGTTGGTACAGGGTTGCTGCCAAATCGCGTATAGACTGAATAGCTTCCGAGGTTATTTCCGCACTCTCCAACGGCGGCGCGGAATTGATGAACTCCTGCGCCTCAGGGCTTACACTCAGGGGCGCTGTGTACCTCATCGCGTCTAATGCGCCTCGTCCCAGTTGTTGCCGAATCCGGGGTCAACCACCAGCGGCACATCCAGACGCGCCGCGTTTTCCATAACAGATTTAACAACCGAGGTTGTGGTGTCCAGCTCATCTTTCGGAACCTCGAATATGAGCTCATCGTGTACTTGTAACAGCATGCGGGCACCCAGATTTGCATTGGTCAATGCGTCCGGCATGCGGATCATGGCGCGCTTGATGATATCGGCGGCCCCTCCCTGAATCGGCGCGTTGATAGCGGCCCTTTCGGAAAAGCCACGACGGTTGTGCTGGCGGTCATTGATTTCCGGTGTATGGCAACGCCGACCATACAAGGTCTCCACGTACCCGTATTCTTTTGCGTGGGCGATTGTTTC
>JAJFID010000375.1 GCA_021775325.1 Rhodospirillales bacterium | reverse complement strand
GCATCATCCTGAAGATGTCCTGAGCACTGTGCGATAATCATGGAAATCACGGATTTCCCCCATGTTATTGCGTTTCTGAACGCCTTGTCAGTGGCGTTTCTGATCGCCGGTTATGTGTTTATCCGACGCGGTGACAAGACGCGGCACCGCGCCGCCATGATCGGTGCTGTGGCTGTATCAGCCATATTTCTGGTTTTTTATCTTTACTACAAAGCCCATTCAGGATTCGCAAAATTTGGCGGTGAAGGACTAATTCGACCATTCTACTTCACGTTCCTGATCACCCATATTATCGGTGCCACCGCCATTGCCGGCCTGGTGCCCTATACACTCTGGCGGGCGTTGACAGGAAACTTTGAAAAACACCGCCGAATTGCCCGGATCACCTGGCCGCTCTGGGTATGGGTGGGTATCTCCGGCGTCGGTGTGTATGTCATGACGATTCACCTTTATCCCTACCAAGGGTAGTTTCCAGGTCCCATACAGATGGCCCATTCCGACGCATTTCTGGATCGAATCCATAACACGCTGCACGCGTCAGGTTTGGCGCAAGAGGTTCGCTACTGGAGTATCCTGGGCGTTGGTGCTCTCGCTGTGGCAGGCATTTTTGCACTGCTCCTGGCCATCAGCCGCGTTCCCGGCATCGAAGACATTTTTCCCTGGCCGGTGGGCTTCTTTAACAAGGGGCTCGTCATTCATGTCATTATGTCATTTGTGGTCTGGTTTCTTGCTGTATTTGGTGCCTTGATGACGGTTCTGACGGCGCTCGCTGCTGACGCCCGACCTCGGCTTGCGTCTTTGGGCAAGTTGGCAATTGCGCTGGCGGTTGGTGGTTTCATCCTGCTGGCGGTCCCGGCATTGCTGGACCGGGGCGAAGCGTCACTGAACAACTATATCCCGGTCATTATCGACCCCTTGTATTATGCCGGATTGCTCAGCTTTGCTGCGGCGCTGAGTTTGTGTGTCATTCGGTTCTCGGCAAATATGGCCGGCGCACCGCAGGAGATTAAGCCGCTGATTGATGCCGGGGCCACGTGCGGCCTGATTTTGATTTCCGCATTTGTCTGCTTCGCTCTGGCATACGTCCCCAATGCCGACAGCGTGCTTGACGTACGGTTCAACGAAGACGTTTTCTGGGGTGGCGGTCACGTTCTGCAGTATCTGAACACGGCACTGATGATCATGGGCTGGTATGTGCTGGCTGCACTGGTGCTCAACATTGAGCCTGTCTCGCACGGGCGGTTTCGCCTGATCATGGGCCTGTGCCTGATACCCGCCATCGGCGCACCATTCCTGTACGAATCATACGGTGTGAACTCAGGTGAACTGACCAGCGCTTTCACGGATATGCAGTATCTGATGGCACCGCCCGTTGTTTTAATGGGCCTCGCGCTTGTGTTCATGCTCAGCCAGCATGTGACCCAGGGTGGCAAGTTGCGTCACGACATTGGTTTTATCACCATCGCCCTGTCGGCTGTGACTTTTGCCATTGGCGGTACACTGGGGTTGTTTGTCGATGGTGCCGATACCCGCACACCAGCGCATTATCACGCGGTTATTGCGGCGATCAATCTGGTGTTCATGGGCCTGTTCTTCCGGTTTCTGCTGCCGATTATGGGCAGACCAGTTCCCACCGGTCGATCAGTCCATGTTTTGTTGTGGATGTATGCAGCGGGCCAGATGGTTGCTTCGGTTGGTCTTTTTGTGGCTGGCGGATACGGTGCGCCACGCAAAACAGCCGGCGAAGCGCAGGGGCTGGAAGAAGTTGGTGCCATTGTCGGCTTCTATGTAAATGGCGTCGGTGCAGCCATCGCCGTAATCGGTGGAATCATGTTTATTTGGATTTGTGGACGGGCCTTGTTACGGCGCTAGTCATGCGCCTGTGTTTTGCTGTATAGGGCGTGTGTTTTGCGATATAGTGCGGCACCATCAAAACAGGATGCGATACAATCATGACGGACGTAACGGACGTATCCGCAGAGACGGCGGATAAACGGGACCCTGCCGGGACCGCTGATACGTCGGCTCAGGCCGGGCCACGCTACCGCGTGGTGGAGTACGCGCTAATCCTGAAACCCCGGGTCATGTCTCTGGTGGTTTTTACAGCCTGGGTGGGTTTGATGATGGCTCCCGGTGCCATTGATCTCGTGCCTGCGACGGTTGCCATTTTGTGTATTGCCGTCGGTGCCGGTGCGTCCGGTGCCATAAACATGTGGTATGATCGCGACATCGACCTGATCATGTCACGAACAGCAAACCGACCGATTCCAGCCGGTCGACTGAACCCGTGGGAAGCGTTGACCTTCGGCGTCTTTCTCAGTGTGGGCTCGGTCATCACCATGGCCACGTGGGTTAATCAGCCCGCGGCCATCATACTGGCGCTGACAATTCTGTATTATGTCTTCATTTATACAGTTTGGCTCAAGCGGCGGACACCACAGAATATCGTGATTGGCGGCGCGTCTGGTGCGTTGCCACCGATGATTGGTTGGGCCGCCGTTACCGGTGACGTGGGATTAGGCGCCGTTGCGCTGTTCTTGATTATCTTCTTGTGGACCCCTCCGCATACCTGGGCGCTCGCACTGTTTCGGCGCGGTGATTATGAAAATGCGGGTGTGCCTATGTTGCCCGTGGTCGCCGGTGAGCGGGAAACCAGAAAACAGATCGTCATATATACAGTGTTTATGGTTGCTTCCACGGCCATTCCATTTGGCATTGGCATGTCCAGTTGGTTATACGCTGCGGGTGCCACAGTTCTGGGCATAGAGTTCCTGCGCCGGGCCTGGCGCATGTGGAAACAGGCCGACGAAGCCGCAGCCCGCCCGCTGTTTTTGTTCTCCATATTTTATCTGTTCATGATTTTCCTGCTGTTGCTCGCCGACAAAGGACTCATGGCCCTGGTGAACGCGTAGTTCAGACCAAATCTCGGGGTATGTGGCGTCTGAACTACTCGAGACATTCCTTCAGACTGCGTGCCAGCGCCCAGATTGTATTCTGATAACCTGTCAGGCCTGTACCCGAGTCCATGCCCATGGGATCAAGTACCGCAGATCTGGTATCGGTTCCTTCGCGCAGGGTTTCCACCAGTTTTGGTGTGAACTGGGGCTCCACAAATACGCACGCACCGGGGTGCTGGCCCAATAAATCGTGAATCTGTGCGATGCGTCTGGCACCAGGTGGGCGATCAGAATCCACACTCACAATGGCCACAGGGCTCAATCCAAATCTGTGCTCGAAATACTGATAGGCATCGTGAAACACCACATAGGGCGCACGTCGAACGGGTTCCAGATAGGTCGATATTTCCGCAACAGTATTCTCCAGTATTGCCTGGCCTGTGCGAGCATTGTGTTCGTAGACGGATGCATTGCCCGGATCCGTTTCCGCCAGCACCTCCGCCATAATAACCATCACATCGCCTGCCATTCGCGGATCAAGCCACAGGTGAGGATCGACACTTCCTGCTTCATGGTCGTCATGGTCGTCGTGGCCGTCATGGTCCAAAATGCCACCTTCCCGACGGTCCAGCAGGTGAATGCTGTCAACATCCTGAAGGGCAATGGCGCGGGACTGATCACGCAACGCCCGTATGGGGTTTACCAGCGCACCCTCCAGTGCTGGCCCCACCCAGAATATGATGCCCGCCTGATCCAGACGGGCTACGTCTGACGGGCGCAATGCATAGTGGTGCGGCGACGTGCCCGAAGGCAGAATGACCTCCGGTTCAGATACGCCGAGCATGACCTGGGTCAGAAGTACCTGCAGCGGCGCGATGGAAGCCACGGCCACCGGAGGCTCGGATGACCAGGCCGGGCGTCCGGCTAGACACAGCGTCAGCATGGCTCCCGTGAGGGTTAAGATCGCTTTTTTCATGACAGGACCCTGAGGTGACAAATTTTCCGGAACAGCTTAATGTTATACTATAACATTATTGTCAATGATTACCCGCGCGGGTCTGCATTTCATCGATTGCACTTGGCATCGGGTGGTGCGGCAGGGTAATTCAATGAGGAGCACGCCCCATCAACATCCGTGATCCGACACGATTGAGGAAATTTCCGTTGAGCACCACACCCTATCAGCAACTGGAAAACCGTATGGCCCGACTGGGCGCGCTCAATCAGGCCACAGAGGTGCTGTACTGGGATATGGCCGCCATGATGCCATCCGGTGGTGGTGAGGCCCGTGCCGAGCAACTGGCGGCACTGAATGCGGTTGTGCACAGCATGATGACAGCAGCCGACCTGCCGGACCTCATGGATGCAGCCGAAGCCGATGTGGGATTGGACGCGTGGCAACAGGCCAACCTCAGGGAAATACGCACGCGCTGGATCAAGGCGACGGCGCTGAGCGAAGACCTGGTTGAGGCTTTGACCAGAGCGTCTGCCGCCTGTGAGGCCAAGTGGCGCGAAGCGCGACCCGCTGCCGATTTCAAATCCATCCTGCCTCAACTGGGTGAATTGCTGGCGTTGGTCATGGAAGCCGGTCAGGCCAAAGCCGAAAAACTCGGTCTTGGCCTGCACGACGCCCTGCTGGATGATTTTGAACCTGGCGGTCGAACGGCTGACATCGACATCGTGTTCGATGATCTGGCTGATTTTCTTCCGGATTTCACCCGACAGGTCCTTGACGCACAGGCCAACCGGCCATCCGTGATAAAACCGGACGGCCCCTTTACAGTGGACAAACAACGAGAGCTGGGCCAGCGGCTCATGGATGTGGTGGGTTTTGACTTCGATCATGGTCGACTGGATGTGAACCTGCACCCGTTTTGTGGTGGCGTGCCTGATGATGTGCGGATCACCACTCGTTATGACGAGACCGATTTTACGTCGTCTCTCATGGGCGTGCTGCATGAGACCGGACATGCCATGTACGAAATGGGACTGCCAGCCGAATGGCGGGCACAGCCCGTGGGCCAGTCCCTGGGCATGAGTACCCATGAAAGTCAGTCCCTGCTTATTGAGATGCAGGTTTGCCGGTCAGCGGCATTTCTGGAATTTGCGGCGCCCATCATGCGTGAAGCTTTTGATGGTAGCGGTCCCGCGTGGAGTTCCGAAAATCTGCTACGCCTCTACACCCATGTGGAGCCCGGATTAATTCGTGTCGATGCCGACGAAGTCACCTATCCGGCTCACGTCATTCTGCGTTACCGATTGGAAAAAGCTGTGCTCGGTGGCGATCTGGTGCTGGCCGACCTGCCTGGTGCCTGGAATGACGGCATGAAGGAACTGCTCGGCATTACACCGCCCAGCGACCGCGAAGGTTGCCTGCAGGATGTGCACTGGTATGACGGTGCGTGGGGTTATTTCCCCACCTACACCCTTGGGGCCATGACGGCGGCCCAGTTGTACGATACGGCAAAACAGGCAGACACCTCGATTGAACCCGGCATTGCCAAAGGTGACTTTGCCCCGTTGATGACCTGGCTGCGTACCAATGTTCACGGCAAGGGACGATCCGTCGGCCCGTCCGAGCTGTTGAGCGAGGCGACGGGCAGGCCTTTGGACGCAGCGGTTTTCAAAAAACATCTGGCAACCCGTTATCTCGGCGACGGTTGAAAATTCCCATAGCGAACGACGCATAATCGTGATAGATGGGCTGGCTCTGGCGTCACGGGGGCGTCGGCTATTATTAAGGTCAGATCATGTCTGTTATTATCATCGGAGCAGGACACGCCGCTGGTCAGCTCGCCGCGTCGCTGCGTATGGAAGGCTATGATGGATCAATCCGTATCATAGGCGACGAACCTTATCCTCCCTATCAACGTCCGCCACTGTCCAAACAACTCCTGTCAGGCGATATGGAACTTGAACAGGTCTATCTCAAGCCCGATGAATTCTATGAAACAAACAATGTTGAATTGACGCTGGGCAAGTCGGTTGCATCTATTGACCGCGGAGCCAAGACCGTCACCCTGGATGACGGCGAAACCGTCTCTTATGAAAAACTGGCCCTGACCACGGGTGCCCGGGTGCGAAAACTGTCTATTCCCGGATCAGATCTGGACGGCATCTTCTATGTACGCGCCATTGATGACACGCTGGGGCTGCGTGACCGGTTTGCGCCGGGCAAAAAACTGGTTGTGGTCGGTGGCGGCTACATCGGTCTGGAAGTGGCTGCCGCTGCGCGCAAACAGGGCATGAACGTTACCGTGCTGGAGATGGCGGATCGGGTCATGAACCGGGTTGTGGCCCCCGAGGTTTCCGCCTTTTATGAAAAAGCTCATCGCGATCATGGTGTAACCATCGTCACGGACGTACTGGTCTCAGGATTCACCGGTGATACTAGCGTTACCGCCGTCACATGCGCGGATGGCAGTTCCTATGAGGCTGATCTGGCGGTCGTTGGTGTGGGCGTCATCCCCAATACCGAACTGGCAGAAGCCGCAGGTCTCGCCTGCAGTAACGGTATTGTGGTCGACGACATGGCCCGTACGGAAGATCCGGATGTTGTTTCCGCCGGTGACTGCACCAATCATCCCAACGGGGTTTACGGCATCAACCTGAGACTGGAATCTGTCCAGAACGCGGTCGATCAGGCCAAGGCCGCGGCCAAAGCCATCTGTGGCAAGCCCGAAACCTACAGCGCCGTGCCCTGGTTCTGGTCGGACCAGTACGATATCAAGCTGCAGATCGTCGGTCTGTCCCAGGGATATGACCAGGCCGTGGTACGCGGTAATCCTGACGATAGCGAGTTTTCGGTGTTTTATCTTCGCGAAGGCACGTTGCTTGCTGTCGATGCCATCAACAGCCCACGTGAATACATGATGGGCCGGAAACTGATTACCGATCATGCAAAGCCGGACCCGGCGAAAATCGCCGACACAAGTGTTTCCGTCAAGGAACTGGTCTGATACGGTCCCCCCAACAATCGAACAATTCCAAATACAGGATCAAGATTTTTACAGGAATAAGACATGGCAAAGATTACTTACGTCCAGCCGGACGGCACAAAAAATGAAGTTGAGGTTCCCAACGGCCAGTCTGTCAAAGACGGTGCTGTGAACAATCTGGTACCGGGAATTCTCGCTGAATGTGGTGGCGCGTGCGCCTGTGCCACGTGTCAGGTTTATGTGGATGCAGCATGGTTTGAAACCGTTGGTCCGGCCGACGGCGTCGAAAAGGACATGCTGGATTTTGCCTTTGACCCGCAGGAAACCAGCCGCTTGAGCTGTCAGGTGGATGTTACCGACGCGCTCGACGGTCTCGTCGTTCACGTGCCGGAAGAACAATAGGGGTCTGAGCCATGGCGGTTGCACAACCCGGTGTATTCGCCCCGACCGAAGCCCATCACCTGGCGCTTGAATACACGCTTCTGACGGATGCCGATGCCGACCATGTGCAGCGTCATATTGCCAAACTGATTATCCTGCTCCGTGATCAGACGGACATCCACCATGTGCTGGCTTTTGGACCGGCTCTGTGTGCCATGACCGGTGTCATGCCCGCATCCCGCCCGTTCAACGCCTTCGAACCCATTCACGGACTTGACGGTACCAGCGCGCCGGCAACCCAGCATGACTTGCTGGTGTGGATACAGGGACCGGCTCGGGACCATGTCTTTGATACAGCACTGGCCGTGGATGCCAGCCTGCGGGCGGTGATGGCGTGTGTGCTGGAAGTGTCCGGTTTCGTCCGCGATGAATCCCGCGACCTGACCGGTTTCATCGACGGCACCGCCAACCCCACCGGCGATCTGATGGTTGAGACAGCCCTCATACCTGATGGTCAGTCTGGCGAAGGGGGTGCATTCGTATTGACCCAGAAATGGAAACACAATCTGGACGCCTTCAATGAACTGAGCGTACCGGATCAGGAACAGGTCATCGGCCGGACCAAGGACGACAGCATCGAACTGGAGGGCGACGACATGCCCGATAACAGCCACGTAAGCCGCACAGACGTTGCCGTCGATGGCGAGACCCAGCGCATTTACCGCCGCAGTTTCCCCTATGGCAGTGTGGCGGAACACGGCCTCTATTTTCTGGCCTTTGCCCATGATCAGGGCCGCTTCGATCTGCAACTCAGGCGCATGTACGGGGTGACAGACGACGGCATCCGCGACCGCATAACTGATTTCTCGGCGGCGCTGACGGGATCGTATTTTTTTGCGCCATCCAGTGACTGTCTCGACGGAATCCTGGCATGAGCGCAAACGCGGGCTTCGGGGGCAAGGTCGCCTTTGTTGCCGGGGCCGGTGGCGGTATGGGGTTCGCCATTGCCAATGCCCTGCTGGATGCCGGATGCCATGTGTGCCTGGCCGATGTGAAATCCGTACCTGACGACATTTCCGAGGGTCCGGGACAGCATGTGTATTACGAAGGCAATCTGTCGGACGAGGCGTCGGTCAAAACCGCGTTCGACGGATGTCAGTCAGCGTTTGGACGGCTGGATTTTCTGGTCAATACGGCAGGCGTATTGTGGTTCGATCGGGACACGTCCGTAACCGATATGGACATGGATGTGTGGGATCAGGTCATGACAATCAACGTCAAGACCTTTGCCCTGACTGCACGCTTTGCCGTGCCCCTCATGCAGGCGGGCGGTGGCGGTTCCATGGTGCATTTCTCGTCCGTTGACGCCACCGGCGGTGATGTGCCGACGCAGGATGCCTACGGGTGTTCCAAGGCGGCTGTCATTCGACTGGCCAAGTCGCTGGCTATTCAGTTCGCCGGTGACAACATCCGCTCCAACGTTATCCTACCCGGCGGTACCCTGTCGCCCATGCAGGAACGCTGGCAGGGCGACGATGCCGCACAGGCGCGCGAACGCGCCGCCGGGTTTGTACCGCTGGGGCGTCTGGGCACCACGGATGACATGGCGGATGCCTGTCTCTTCCTGTTATCGGATGCGGCCCGCTATATAACCGGTGTGGAACTGCCTGTGGACGGCGGCATCACGGCACGGGTTTAGGCAATGGACGCAGAATCAAAAACCGGCACGTTTGTCTGCATCGACGCCCATACCTGTGGCAACCCGGTCCGGGTTGTGGCCAACGGTGGTCCTGATCTGGCGGGCGACACCATGATCGAAAAACGCCAACACTTCCTGGATGAATACGACTGGGTCCGCACCGGCCTTATGTTCGAGCCACGCGGCCACGACGTCATGTCAGGCAGTATCCTGTATCCGCCGACCCGCGACGACTGCGACGTGGCCATCCTGTTTATCGAGGTCTCCGGTTGTCTGCCCATGTGTGGCCACGGCACCATCGGCACCGTAACCGTGGCACTGGAGCGCGGTCTGGTCACACCAAAGGAACCCGGTGTGCTGCGCCTGGATACACCCGCCGGTCTGGTGGAGGCACGGTACGCGGAAAAAGACGGCCACATCGACAGTGTGCGCCTGACCAATATTGCCTCGTTTAACTACGCCACAGAACTGAGCGTGGAGGTGCCTGATCTGGGCACGTTGTATATGGATGTGGCCTACGGCGGTAACTTCTATGGGATTATTGAGCCGCAGGATAACTACGAAGATCTGGCGCAACTGAGCCCCGGCGATATCCAGCGCCTCAGCCCCATTATTCGCCAGCGCATGAACGACAAGTACGATTTCCAGCACCCGGAACATCCGGCCATCAAAGGCCTGTCCCATGTCATGTGGACGGGTGAGCCCCGCAACCCAGACGCTCATGCCCGCAATGCGGTGTTTTATGGCGACAAGGCGATAGACCGCTCACCGTGCGGCACCGGCACCTCGGCCCGCATGGCGCATCTGGCGGCGCGAGGTGACTTAGGTCAAGGCGACGACTTCATCCACGAGAGTATTATCGGCAGTCTGTTCAAGGGAAGGGTTGAGGACACAACGACCGTTGGTGACTTACCTGCGATCATTCCGTCGGTTGAAGGCTGGGCCCGGATAACAGGCGATAACACGATCTACATCCATGATCGCGACCCCTTTGCTCACGGTTTCATACTGGTCTGAGCAACAACTGAAAGAACTGGAAACAGATTTGATATGCACCACGCCCATACACTTGTGAAAAATGCCCGATACGCAGCACTCTTCGCCCTGACATGTGCACTGGTGACACTGACAACACTGATCGCCAGTGCTCATGAGGTTGAGGCTGGCGACATGACCATTGTCCATCCGTTCGCCCGGGCCTCTGCTGGCCCGGCAAAGAACGGTGCCGCATTTCTGGGTATCCACAACAATGGTGATACGGAAGACCGGCTGATTGCGGTTTCAGTGGACGAGAGTATTGCCAAACGCGCGGCCCTGCACACCCACATCATAGAAAACGACGTGGCCAAAATGCGCAAGGTTGATGGCGGCGTCGAGGTTCCCGCCCACGGCATGGTGATGATGCAGCCGGGCGGCCTTCACATCATGCTCATGCGCCTGAAAGCCCCTCTTGAAGAGGGCGTGGTGTTCATGCTGACGCTAGAATTTGAACACGCGGGCGAGATTATGATCGAAGTTCCCATCCAGGCTGTCGATG
>JAJFID010000374.1 GCA_021775325.1 Rhodospirillales bacterium | reverse complement strand
TGAGTGCCTGGCCTATTGGGTCCGGTTTGACGATCTATGAATCAATGGCCGCTTCCAAACCCGTGGTTCATTTCCATGGTGATGGGACGATAATGGACTGGATCGAACAGGAGATTATTGGTGCAGGCACTGATGATTTGGAAATGTACACTGCCTACATGCCATTGATCACAGGAGAAAAATCGAATCAGGATTACATCGACCACGTCACGCGATTGATTGAGCAACCTGAATTGCGGCATCAGGAGGGTAAGATTTCCAAGAGTTTTGCTGATGAGCATTTGTCCAATATACCGCGATTGGGACAATCAATGGCCAATCAGATATTAAACATTATTGACGAATCACAGACTGTCTAGAGAACACATTTGCGGAGGATTTCGGCAACCGGTGATAATCTGATTCGCCGAGATTATCACTCCGCCCCGAAATGCAAGCGCATAAGGCGGTTGTCCCCGTACGACCTATACCACCCTGGCTGGCGTTCCCCAGGCTTCGACGTCATCTGGAATATCACTGTTTACCAATGAATTCGCACCGACGACGGCCCTGTTTCCAATCTTAACACCCATTTGAACAATACAATTTGGACCAATGTAAACGCCGTTGCCAATAGTCGTGGAAGCCTCTTCAACCTCCGCTTCACCCATACTCGTGGACCATTTCACGGTATTGTGTGTGTAAATCTGGGCACCGGCAGAAATCGAACAGTAATCACCAATGATCAACCCGCCACTGCCATCCAGTATGACATTGGGACCAATCCACGTGTTTTCGCCCACCCTAACGTCGCCTAGTATCAGCACATTGTCATAACAGGTAGAGTCCTTCCCGAACCCATATGCGGTTGCGATCTCCTCGCGTTCAGAGATCAGATCACCGAACGATACTTTGCGACTGAACTGATGCCTTTTTTCCGACTGCAGTTGTTTATACAGTTTCTGGAGTTCAGATTTCAGATCCATTTCAACATTTCCTGTCGCCAACAACCACCTGCTCGATACTGCGGCAGAAAGTTATGATTTCGAAATCGCGTTTTTGAATGTCGCAACAACCAACTCAACGTCATTCTCATTCATTCCCGTAAACAACGGCAAGGCGATACTCTGATTCTGCGCATGACTGGCGTTAGGCAGGTCGCCAGGCGTGTAACCCAAACGACTGTATGCCGGTTGACTGTGCATGGCATAGGTTCCCAATGTGGTCTCAATTCCCTTTTTACCCATTTGTCTGACCACGTTGTCCCGGTCTACTGAGCCATCGAGCAGAACAACATAGGACTGGAAGGTCGCCGTAACTTCGTTGACGGCCTCCGGGCAGTGTATCCGCCGGACTCCTGACAATATTTCGGTATACAGTGTGGCAACAGAACGACGTGCATCAATCGTCGCATCCAGCCGTTTCATTTGTACGAGGCCCATAGCGGCCTGAATTTCACTCATTCGATAATTGTACCCAAACTCATGGAAACACAGCCCGACAGAGTCGTCATCTTCGCGTCTGCCACCGTGAGTGCGAAGCAATTTAATGCGTTCTGCCAACTTGTCACTGTCAGTCACAAGCATACCGCCCTCTCCGGTTGTTACGATTTTCCGCGGATGGAAACTGAAACAGGCAGCCCCCTTCATAGAACCGCTACGCCGTCCCCGCCACTGGGCACCAAGAGAACAAGCCGCATCCTCAATAATCAGGAGATCGTGCCGGGCGGCGAATGTTTCCATGGCATCCATGTCCAGGGGTTGACCGAAGGTCGCTACAGGCATGACGGCTTTCGTTTTTGCCGTCACCCGTTGTTCGGCATGATTCAGGTCGATTAGAAAATTATCTACACAGCAGTCCACCAAGACAGGCGTCGCGCCGGTCTGAACAATGGCGTTCCCAGAGGCCGGAAAGGTAAAGTCCGAAACCAGAACCTCATCCCCTTCTCCGATTTGTGCAGCAACAAGTGCAAGATGCAAAGCCGTTGTCGCCGACGTTGTCGAAAAGGCATGTCTGACACCAACGTAGTCGGCAATGCTTTGCTCAAACGCGCGAACGTACTTGCCACTCGTCAACTGCCCGGAGGCCAGAATTTCAGCTATTTCGCCGGAAACTTCTTCAAACGTAATGTCTGGTCGCGCTAGCGGGATCATGACCCGGCCTCATACCACTCCACAGTCTTTTTCATACCCTCCATCAGTACAGTCGGTGAAACGTCACCTATCACGGACTCGACCCGGTTCACACCTGCGCAATGCCGCATAACATCTGCTACTCGCGCGGGTTGCCGGTCATAGGGCAGATTACAGCCTGTGAGCATACAAAGTGTATCGAGAATTTCGCGAATTGTGGTCTCACGACCACTTCCCAGATTGAAGCTCTGACCCGACAGGCCCTCAAGGAGGCTTAACTTCATAATCGCGGCAATTGTGTCTTCCACATAAATAAAGTCACGGGTTTGCTCACCCGACCCTTCGAGGACCGGTGGCAGGCCTTCGCGTATTCGGCGCAGTGTAACAGGAATGATCGCAGCCAGTGACTGATCGTTCTGCCGGGGTCCATAGTTATTGAATGGCCGGACAATGAACGCATCCAAACCGAACATACGCACATAGGATTCCAACGCCAGGTCAGCAGCAGCCTTCCCCGCCGCATACGTGGTTTCAGCCAGAATTGGATGTCCTTCATGCATGGGAACATCTTGTGCAGTACCAAAAACTTCGGACGAAGAAACATGCACAAGACGGCCTATGTCCCCGGCTCTCTGAAGTTCCAGCAGCACAAGAATGATATCCGTGTTTACCCGGAACGCATCGGCGGGGTCTTCGAATGAATGTAACAGGGCCTTGGTCGCCAGATTAAATACGATGTCCGGCTTTTCCGTGTTGCAAACATCTTTCATTAACGTGAAATCGCTGGCGTCCTCACGATAGATGGTAATCTTGTCACCATAGTTTGCCTGGGCCCACGTCAGGTTTTTCTCATTCCCCAGGAAAAAATTATCCACCACAGCGACGCGACGGGCACCCGCCTTCAACAATCCGTCGCAGAGGTGGCTGCCTATGAATCCCGCGCCGCCAGTAACGACAAAACATTTGCCATCATAGCCGTTCACCCGGCTACTCCGATCTGTTTCTGAATTTGCTTCACCAATCGTACTGCCGCCAACCCGTCAATACCCGTTACCAGGGGCTCTGCCTTACCACGCAACGTATCAATGAAATTTTGTAACTCCAGCACCAATGGTTCGGCCCGCCGCACAAGCACCCGCTCCGAC
>JAJFID010000373.1 GCA_021775325.1 Rhodospirillales bacterium | reverse complement strand
TTTGCCTTCGGTCAGGCATCCGACATGCACAACTTCGGCCCGACAGCACAGCTCTCGGCCATTATTGATGACTGGGGTCCCTACTACGTCGCCCGGGTTCAGGCCGTTATGGACGGCACCTGGGAATCCACCGACACATGGGATGGCATTGGCCCCGGCATGGTTGGCATTGCCGAGTTCTCTGACAGCATTCCGGCAGATGTGCGCAAGTTGGCATCCGATGCCCGTGATGCCCTGGCGGCGGGTACCCTGCATGCCTTCACCGGTCCCATCAACAAACAGGATGGCTCTGTATGGCTGGCCGCCGGTGAGACCGCCAGCGATGGCGATCTGGCTGGTATGAACTTCTATGTGGAAGGTGTCGAAGGCTCCCTGCCACAATAACAATTGACCAAGCGTATGCAGCCCGGCGTCGCGAGGCGCCGGGTTGTTTATTGAAGAGATGATATGAACAACCCGATACCTTCCACAACTGACGGCCAAATTCTGCGCGGACAGACGCTGTCCTTCCGCGATGATCCGTTTGTATGCGAGCCCGACAATGCCATTGACCATCACACAGATGGCGCTGTGTGGATGGAAGACGGCATGGTTCGCATGGTTGGTGCGGCCAGTGATGTGATCGCGGCAGCCCCGGACGTGCCCGTCCACAATTACGGTGATGCACTGATTATGGCCGGGTTTGTGGACTGTCACGCCCACTTCCCCCAGACCGCCATCATCGCATCCTATGGTGAACAGCTTCTGGACTGGCTCAACAAATACACCTTCCCCGAAGAGCAGCGATTTGTCGACTCCGGTTATGCCCGCACGCAGGCCGATGTTTTTCTCGATGAGTGCCTGCGCAACGGCACCACCACGTCGAGCGTATACTGCACCGTACACCCCCAATCCGTGGACAGTTTTTTTGAAGCCTCCAGCGCACGCGGCCTGCGCATGGCGGCGGGCAAGGTGCTCATGGACCGCAACAGCCCGGCCGCGTTATCGGATACCGCTAACAGTGGCTACGATCAGTCCCGCGACCTGATAGAACGGTGGCACGGCAGGGACCGTAATATCTACGCCATCACACCCCGGTTTGCGCCCACGTCCACACCGGAGCAACTGGACGCGGCGGGCACCCTGTGGCGTGAGCACCCGGATGTTCTCATGCAGACTCACACCTCCGAAAATGCCAGCGAGATCGCATGGGTCAAAAACCTGTTCCCCCATGCACCAGACTACATGGGCGTCTACGAAAGTTTCGGTCTGGTCGGCCCCGGTGCCATATTTGGCCACGCCATCCACCTGAGTGAACGGGAACGGGAACTGTTCCGCGACAGCGGTGCCGCCATTGCCCACTGCCCCACATCAAACCTGTTCATCGGCTCGGGGCTGTTCGACATGCAGGACATGCGGGATTGTGAACGGCCCGCGACGGTGGGGCTGGCGACAGATGTGAGTGGCGGATCGTCATTTTCCATGTTCGCGACCATGCGCAGCGCCTATGAAATCGCCCAACTTCGCGGCTACAGCCTGCACCCGGCCAGAGCCTACTATCTGGCCACACTGGGCAGCGCCGCCACCATGCGCCTGGATGACAAAATCGGCAATCTTGCAACGGGTTTCGAGGCCGACCTGATCGTCCTCGACCTCAACTCACGGCCGCTCATCACCCAGCGCGTGCAAAACGCCGACAGCATCATCGACGTCCTGTTCGCCCAGATGATCCTGGCCGACGACCGGGCCGTGCTGGCGACCTATGCTGGTGGCGCGAAGGTTTATGACCGAATTGCGGAGCAACAGGCCGGGCAAACGTCAAGGCCGGAAATCCAGTCCGCTTCGCACCTATAAGCGGAAGTCTTCACGGCATATGTTCGGTATACGCAAGATAGCGGAAGTATTTGGAGAACGTTAATCACTACCGAGATTAGCCAGAAACGGTCTTTCAAAGAGTAGTTAAATGTCTACTCCGGACTTGCGGAAACCGTCCAGCCAATGCTCTCCGTCCTCCGGTATCGCACACATGGTATGATAGGATTGGCAGACTCTTTTAATATCCCAGTTTTCCGGGGTGGACGCGACCACGCGTTTGACCATTGCTTTGGCTTCGTTTGCCCTGTCCAATTGCGCCAATGCTGCAGCGACAGCTAATTGATTATGGAACTGAGGTTCAGGCCAACCGATCAGTTGAGCCACACAGTCTTCATACCGTCTAGCCATGTAGTAGACATCAACCTTCGTTTCACGGAACCCAATGGCCGAGTAAGGATCGTTCTGCATGGCCCTATCGATCATGTCACAAGCATTATCGTGATCACCCAAAAGTGCCCAAACCTCGGCAACATATGCCATAACGTGAAAAGCGTTCGGGTTGAGTGACATCGCTTTATCAGCGTGGTGTTTCGCCAGGTCGTGTTCCCCGATCAAGACATAGGCTTCCGCTACGGCGCCGTGTACAATTCCGTCTTTCGGTGAAAGATTTGTGGCGATCTGGCCATGATGACGTGTTCGGGCAGATATCTCGTCAATCGCAAGGTCGGAGAAAAACGCGGTATAGCTGTAATGTGCTGCCAGTTTTGCGTGGGCCGGGGCGAAATCGGGGTCGATTTCGATGGCTTGCTCAAGCAATCGAACACCTTCGACGTTGCTGTAATTGGTATACAGGATCTCGTCTGACTGAAGAACAAGATCATATGCGGTGACATCAGCCGGTCGTTTTCGTGCCGATTTTTTCATGTTCGCCACCTCGACCCATCCGGGAACCATCATGGCGATATTGGAGACAACCTCATCCTGTACGGCAAAGATGTCCTCCAGGTCCCGATCGTATCGTTCCGCCCAAAGATGTTTTCCTGTCTCCGCCTCAACAAGCTGCGCTGTAATGCGAACCCGATTACCGACACGGCGCACACTTCCCTCCACCACATAGAGAACGCCAAGTTCCTTTCCAACATCCTGAACGTTCGGCGAGAGCCCTTTGTAGTGGAAGGACGAGTTACGCGAGATCACGAACAGGGAATTGAAACGGCTTAAATCTGTGATGATGTCTTCAGTGATGCCGTCGGCGAAGTATTCCTGCTCCTCATCCCCAGACATGTTGGCAAACGGCAGTACAGCAATAGAAGGCATATCTGACGGTTCTGGCGCCATCTGTTCTGACCCGTTCGCCGTGACCGTTGTGCTCTCAAGACGAATTCGTTCGTCCCGCAACCAGTCATCGAATGCCGGATCATTGATATGCAATCCTTCCAAAAGCTCACTCCCGGGCAAAACTGGTTCAACTGTTATCAGGCTCGCATCTAGAGTAACCGCATCTTCAACAAACTTTAGAGCTGTCGAATGATCGTCACCCAAATCACGACGCAAGCCGCTCAAGGCCTGACGCAATGACCCTCGAGCCTGATCATCTGCTCTGTCGGACCATAGCAATGCCGTCAGTTCCTCACGGCTCCGCGTTTTGTCTGGCGATAGTGCGAGAAATGCAAGCAGGGCACGGGCTTTTTTGGATTTGATGGCAATTTCATTGCCCAAATTATCCCGGGCTCTGAACCGTCCGAAAATATTCAAAATCACCATCGGAAACGCGAACCCTTCGGAGGAAACTTGTCGTGAAATCGTATTTCACTGCGAATTCACACACACTTCAATGTTAATTCACGCTGGCCCGGCATTTCTTCACACCGGATTGACAGTCAAATCACAGGTCATGCGTACAGTTGTTTCATCGAACAACGGCGGATGGGCCGCCGCACCAAACCAAGGAGACGAACAATGACCTTTTTTGATATCACACCCGCCGGCGCTTTTTTCAATGCCACTAATGCTGCTGCCAAAAGCGATGAACAGTTTCGCCAACGCAACGACCAAACGAAACCGCAATCGGTTACAGCTACCGACATCAAAACCGATTATTTGACAAGTATCCGGACAGTTTTCACCTCTGCTAAAAACCTATCGGCTCATGGTGCGTAATCCGGAAGATCAACAACCAGCAAATTGGCGTTCTTTGGAGCGCCATTTTTGCGGCATGTTACGTCGTTATGAGCGTCCACTTCGGGTCAAAGGCAGATATTTCAAAAACGAACGATGTGCGTCCGCTTGGCTTCAGGAAACTGCCACTTGCGTTATTGGTCTGCTATGCTCTCTAGGTTGTAGAGCAGGAGTGCAGTTCAGGATGGATAATACAATCATTCATAATGTTCCCGACTTCGTCGAGGTGTCTTATCGACCTGATCTGGAGGCGGTCTACCTTAAATGGTTTTCCGAATACGATGAAGGTAGTCGTGTCAGAGACGCAGTGAATGCCGCGGTGAATTACGTAAATCGTTACGGAGTTCAAAATTGGTTGGCCGACATATCAACTTCCTCTCGCGGTCTGTCTGATCAAGACATGGAATGGGTTGCAAGCACCGAGTTCAGCGACGCTATATCTCATTCGACCTTGCGACGTTTTGTCATGATCCCTCCATTGCCCGAAACGGGCCAGGACACAGGATGGTTGTCAGATTGGGAGCAGAATACCCTCGCAAAGTTTGGAGACGGCGTTAGTGCAAAGCTGTCAGGAGACATGGATGAAATCCGGGCATTTTTTCGAGAAGGGTAATGTCGGCTTTGGGTCAGTACCGGATATGTTTGTTAGTTAGAAAGTGCTTCTGCTCTGACACATAGACCAGACGTAGTTGTTGGAGAACGTGCGGACTACGGAGCCAGTTTTCGGATCAGGAATGGTTTGCAGGCTTCGTTGATAATCTCAGCCCCGCCCTCCATGATCAGAGTTGCCATCGCGGCAAGTTCTTCATCGCTTAAACCGTCGAGTTGTAAACGGGCTCCGCCATTGATACGGCGTTTCAAGTCTTGCAAGGCAGTTTTTGATCCAACCGGCATAGTTAATACTAGCACAATCTCTGTCATCGACATAGCGGCAATCACAAAATGTCCGCTTCGGGTCATGAGCGGAAGTTCTTCGGCACCTGGAACAGAGTCCGTTGTCTGCCGTTAACCGGACATTCCTGAAGCGTGGGTCCGTTGTTAGTGGACGACTACTTCAATGCCGTTGGCAAGGCGCCCGGGTCGGTCAGTTTCGACACCGGATGATCGGCGAACTGTTTGACCAGGAAGTCTACAAACGCCCGTGTCTTGGGGGGTTGCTGTGGTCGCGGTGGCATCAGCACCTGTAGCGACAGGTCATCCGGCCAGTAATCTTTCAGCACCGTGACCAGCCGACCGCTTTTCAGGTGATCGGCGATATCCCACACGGACTTCATGATCACGCCGCGGCCCTGAAGCGCCCAGTCGATCAGCACATCCGACGAATTACTGTCCATCTGTCCGGCGATGGTCAGATTTGACGTGGTTCCACTGGTATCGCGGAACTGCCAGGAATACCGCAGCGAACCGGGATACCGCAGCAGCAGACAGTTGTGCTTTTTCAGATCTTCCGGTGCTTCGGGGACGCCGTGGGTTTTGAAGTAATCCGGCGACGCGCACACCACCCGCAGATCAGGTGCCAGCTTTCGCACGATGTCACCGGACGCCGGCAGTATGCCCTTGCGGATTGCCACATCAACGTCTTCGTCCAGCAGATTGACCACCCGGTCCGTGGCCTGCAGGCGGGCCTGAATATCCGGGTTTTCGTCCATGAACTGTGAAATCAGCGGCGCAATGTGCGCCCGCCCCAGGGCTATGGGCACGGAAATCCTTAACGCACCGGCCGGGCGGCGTTTCATTTCGGCCAGTTGCTGCTCGAACTCATGGACCTCGGCCATGACCTTCTGGCAATGATCATAGTAGATGCGGCCCTCTTCCGTAGGCACGGCCATACGCGTGGTGCGGTTCAGCAGACGCACACCGAGGCGTTCCTCAAGCTTGGCGATGCGGCTGGACACAACGGCGGTGGTCATGCGCAGCTCACGTCCGGCGGCCGAAAAGCCCTGACGGTCAACGATGCGCATAAAGACGGTTCGGTCATCGACGGAATGCATGACAGGTCCCTGACTACAGGTTTTCGCCGTCGCGAATTAGACGACAATCATCGAGACTATCAAATTTTTTGCGATGTTAGCAATATATCAGCAGCGGGCCGTCTTATGAGCCGTTCATCAGGTCCCGGGTCATGGCGCGATGGGTCTGCAGTGTTGCGGCAAGGTCGATGGTTTCCACGTTGCCATCGCGAACGACAAACCTGCCTTCCACAACAGTATAGGCCGCCTGGCGCGAGCCGCACAGCACGAGGGCCGCGACCGGATCCCACGCGCCGCTCAGGTGGATGGACGACAGATCATAGGCGGCGAAGTCGGCGCGTTTGCCCACCTCAAGCGAGCCCAGATCGTCCCGGTTCAGGACACCGGCACCGCCCAGCGTTGCCACTTCCAGTGTTTCGCGGGCGCTCATGCTGTCTGCGCCGTTTTTTACCCGTTGCAGCAGC
>JAJFID010000372.1 GCA_021775325.1 Rhodospirillales bacterium | reverse complement strand
CCACGGCGCACCTCTGGGTGATGAAGAGATCGCCGCTGCACGTGAGGCCATGAGGTGGCCGCACGAACCATTCGAAGTGCCAGATGATACATTGCAGGCGTGGCGTACAGTCGGGGCGCAGGGGCAGACCGAGCGCGAAGCCTGGGAAGGCCGGCTGGCGGCCTGCGACAAGGGTTTGAATCAACGCTTTATTCTGGAAATGGCTGGCGTACTTCCCGAAGGCTGGGAAGAAACATTGAATGTGCACAAGGCGCGCGTATCAGAAGAAAAACCATCATGGGCGACAAGGGTTGCATCTGGTGAAACGTTGGCCGCACTGAGCCCTGTCATGCCGTCGCTAATTGGTGGGTCGGCGGACCTGACTGGATCGGTCAATACAAAGACTCCGGACATGGTGCCGGTAACGCGAGACAATTATGCGGGCAGCTACATTCATTATGGCGTTCGCGAACATGGTATGGCTGCCGTCATGAACGGCATGGCCCTGCATGGCGGCTTCATTCCCTATGGTGGTACATTCCTCGTCTTTGCGGACTACATGAAACACGCCATGCGGCTGTCGGCATTAATGAAGCAACGTGTCATTTATGTACTCACCCATGACTCCATCGGTCTCGGCGAAGACGGACCGACGCATCAGGCGGTCGAGACCCTTGCGTCGCTTCGCGCCATGCCAAACTTCAACGTGTTTCGCCCGTGTGATGGGGTCGAGACGGCGGAGTGCTGGGCGGTCGCCTTGCGATCCCGTGACACACCATCAGGCATGGTTCTCACCCGCCAGGGCCTGCCGACACAGCGTCTGGAGCACACCGGCGACAACCTTTGTGCACGCGGCGCCTATGTGTTGGCAGAAGCTGCTGATGGAATTTCTGCGAGACAAGCCACGATTATAGCAACGGGTTCGGAAGTATCCGTGGCGATGGCGGCGCGCGACGCGTTGCAGGATGATGGTGTTCAGACAGCCGTCGTATCGATGCCGTGCTGGGAGCTGTTTGACAATCAGTCAGATGATTACAGAAACAGCGTATTGGGCGCGTCGACGGTTCGTGTTGCGGTTGAAGCGGCTGTGCGACAGGGCTGGGAAAAATACACAGGCGCGGATGGCGGATTTGTCGGCATGAGCGGCTTCGGTGCTTCTGCCCCGGCCGGCAAATTGTTTGAATATTTTGGCATTAACCCGGACGCAGTTGTCGCTGCCGTACGAGAACGTTTGTGATTGGCGTCACGAACAGAGCATGAATTTGAAAGGCGATTGAAATGGCCCTTGTGTCACTCAGGCAGTTACTGGATCACGCTGCGGAAAACGATTACGGAATGCCCGCGTTTAATATCAACAATATGGAACAGATGCTGGCCATCATGTCAGCGGCTGATGCCAAGGACAGCCCCGTCATTATTCAGGCCAGCCGAGGCGCACGGAAGTATGCCAACGATACGGTGCTGCGTCATCTGATCCTGGCTGCGGTCGAGATGTATCCGCACATTCCTGTCTGCATGCACCAGGATCATGGCAACAACGCTGCAACCTGCATGTCTGCTGTGGCGTCGGGTTTTTCATCGGTCATGATGGACGGTTCACTGGAAGAGGACGGCAAGACACCCGCGTCCTATGATTACAACGTGGAAGTCACCGCAAAAGTCACGGAGATGTCGCATCTGGTCGGTGTTTCCGTGGAGGGCGAACTGGGGTGTCTTGGTTCGCTGGAAACCGGCAAAGGTGACAAAGAAGATGGTCACGGATTTGAAGGTGAACTGGACAAGAGTATGTTGCTGACTGATCCGGACGAAGCGGCTGATTTTGTTGCACGGACAAAGGTGGATGCGTTGGCCGTTGCAATCGGAACCTCACACGGTGCCTACAAGTTCACCCGCAAACCGACCGGTGATATTCTGGCGATGGATGTGGTCAAGGCAATTCATGCCAAGTTGCCAAATACACATCTGGTGATGCATGGCTCATCGTCTGTTCCCCAGGAACTTCAGGATATCGTCAATCAGTATGGTGGTGATATGCCGCAGACTTACGGCGTTCCCATTGAGGAGATCGAAGTCGGTATCAAGAACGGTGTGCGCAAGGTCAATATTGACACGGATAATCGCCTTGCCATTACCGGCCAGATCCGAAAAGTTCTTTCCGAAAACAAGGCAGAGTTCGACCCGCGCTCTTACCTGAAACCGGCTATTGCCGCCATGGAGGCGGTCTGTGCAGACCGGTTCGAGAGATTCAACTGCGCGGGGCAGGCATCAAAAATCAAACCGGTTACGTTGCCGGACATGGCGGCTCGATATGCAGGTGGCTCACTTAACCCGACAATCAACTAAGACGGCTGAAACCTTTTAAGATTGGATGAGGGAGCATGAGCAGGGATATCAAAATTGCACCGTCTATCCTGTCTGCAGATTTCGCACGTTTGGGCGACGAAATACGCGCTATTGATGAAGCTGGTTGTGATTACATCCATATTGATGTCATGGACGGCCATTTCGTTCCCAACATCACTCTGGGGCCACCTATCATTGCGTCACTTCGCCACGTGACGCAAAAACCATTCGATGTCCATTTGATGATCAATCCGGCGCAACCTTTTCTCGAAGCGTTTGCCGAGGCTGGTGCTGACATCATAACCGTTCATGTGGAAGCCGATGCACATCTCGACCGATCGCTTCAGGTCATCCGTTCACTGGGAAAGCGGGCGGGTGTGTCTTTAAACCCGTCGACACCTGCAAGCGCCGTTTCTCATATTCTCGACAAGGTCGACTTGATACTGGTCATGTCCGTAAATCCCGGATTTGGCGGGCAATCATTCATCGAAAGCCAGATTGACAAGATTGCAAGCTTGCGGGAGATGATTGGCGATCGTCCAATCGAGCTGGAAGTTGATGGTGGTGTTAACCTTGATACAGCACCAAAATGTCTCGCAGCCGGCGCCAATGTGTTGGTTGCCGGAAGCGCTGTTTTTAAGAACAGCGATTTTGCAGGAAACATTGCAGCGCTTCGCGGTTAGCTACTGATCAGGTGATGCTGTCGATCTGTTCGTCCGTCAATCCGCCGGGAACGATGGTAATGGGGAGGGCAAATTTCCCTGCCATTTTGTTTACGATATGTGAGACAAGCGGGCCAGGGCCGTCACCGCCGGTGGACGAGCCAAGAACCAAAACGGAGATGTTGGGCTCTTCCTCCACCAGTTGCATGACAACCTCATGGGCACTGCCATCCCGAATGTAGATGACCGGCATCTTATGGGTGCGCCGCATGACAACGTCCGAGACGATCTGACACATTTCTTCTGCTTCTTCTCGGCTTTCTGCCTGCATGCGGTCGCCGACACCGAGCCAATGCTGGAATTCGGCAGGCTCGATTACATACAGCAGCGCGACCCTGCCACCGGTATTATTGGCGCGGGCGCATGCATATCGCAGGGTTGGGCCAAACTCTTCAGAGCTGTCCACCATGCACAGAAATACTCGTTCCGGTGTTGGCGCGTCATCGGTTGTCGTTTCTTCGCTCATTCCAGGATACCCGTTAACTCTTGCGGAAGGCGGCGTTGGCCAGCCACCCTGATGCGACCGCGATCAGGACAGCAAAGATACCGTACAATGCTGAATGGCGGTGGGCAAAATTAAAAATCTCGGCCTCAATGCCAAATTTTCGGACGTTGAGCAGTGATGTTTGATTTTCTACGAGTTGTCCGTCCTTAAACAAATAGACGTCGATCCCATATGTCCCTGTCGCAACATTGGCTGGGAAATGTACCGAGGTTCGAAATAATCCGTGTCCCAAATAAACCAGATCGACGGCGTCACCCGAGTACAGGTTTTCCCGTTGCTTGATACGGATCAACGCATCCTTGAATGCCGTGATATCGTCGACTGGTTTCTGGTGTTCTGCCGGACTAAAGGTAATCTCGTGTACACCAATCTGATGGATGCCCGCATCGACACCGTCGACGAATTCTGAAATAGGCCGGTTCGCCGCCAGGGCATAGAACGCGGGGATATCGGCAAACACAACTTCGTCCGTATTGACCCAAATACCGGCAATCCGTTCCTTGTAGCGAACCACATGGTCCTTTTGCGGTCCACGCACGACAACAACCAGATCGCCTTCTTCCTTGGTGGCACCAAACAGCAACACGTCAGTGCCGGCAAAGCCTGCGGTGATGGCGACGATTGGATCGGAAAGATCAATAACCAGATCCTGCGCACGCAACAGAGGTGCCGCAACCAGCAACATCGTTGCGGCCGTCAGACACCAGAGGAGAGGGCGTTTCAACAATATGATCAATGTCCCGATCCACTTCCAAGCGAATAGAAATCTGTCGGGACAATGACCAGGTCCAGCGTCAGCTTGAGGCAAACGCCAAGTACCATAAGGGCGAGCAGGCCGCGGAGATGTTCTCCCTGAAGTTTGGCACCAGCACGGGCGCCAAACTGCGCACCAATGACGCCACCTGCCAACAGCAATAATGCAAGCACTACATCGACAGTCTGATTGCTTATGGACTGAAGCAACGTGACGTTGGCGGTTACAAATATGATTTGAAACAACGATGTCCCAACCACCACCGAGGTCGGCATGCCGAGCAGATAAATCATGGCCGGGACCATCACGAAACCGCCACCCACGCCCATGATGGCTGCCAGAATACCAACAAAAAAGCCTATCAGGAATGGCAGCAGAGCGCTGATGTAGAGCTTGGATTTCCGAAATCTCATTTTGAACGGAAGGCCATGCATCCACGAGTGGTGGCGGTGTTTCGCTACGATGGCTCCGCCGGACCTGCGACGAACCATGATCACCTTGACACTCTCGATGAGCATCAGAAAACCGATGACACTCAGAAAGATGACATAGGAGAGTTTGATAACCAGATCAATCTGGCCAAGTTCGCGCAAGAACGTGAATAACCATACACCGAAGGTAGAACCCGCGACACCGCCCGCCAGTAGCACCGCCCCCATCTTAAAATCCACGTTGCCGCGTTTCCAATGGGCAAGCACCCCGGAAACAGATGAAGCGACGATTTGATTGGCTTCTGTAGCAACGGCGACCGCCGGTGGTATGCCGATAAACATGAGCAGGGGGGTCATCAAAAAACCGCCGCCGACACCAAATAGGCCGGACAGAAAGCCGACGCCACCGCCCATACCCAGGATCAGAAAAATGTTTACGGAAACCTCAGCGATGGGCAGATAAAT
>JAJFID010000371.1 GCA_021775325.1 Rhodospirillales bacterium | reverse complement strand
GGCTCTATGTCGCGATCAAAACGTCTGGTGCTTGCAAGCGTTGGCATGCTTGTTTTGCTCGGCGGTGGAATTGGTGGCTGGTGGTGGATCATCGACCCCGCATGGGATGCACCATCGACCAGAACCGAACAACTGATTGCGGAAATGCGTGCAGCAGCCCGCGGAGAGGGCCCGGAACGCCATGTGTTTGGATGGGCGCTTCATACCAGGGTCAAGGCGGGCCTGGTCGGCGTGACGGCGATTGGTGTTCCCACGGACGCTTGCGCCAGTGCGGCATGGGTTTTTGTCAATCGCGGCAACGTCGTCATCAATGACATGATGCCTGAAAAAATATCTCCTCAAATCCTGAGGCAATTTTGCGCACTGAAGGGCCAACGCGCCAAATTGACATGGTTGCAACGAATTGAAGATGTTGAAAAAAATCAATAATTAACTGTTTACAGATTATTTTTAAGAAACATACTGAACCATCAAAACTTCAATAGTTTCCAGGCCTCTCGGTGTATGGACCGTCACTGTGTCGCCTTCGCGTGATTTCATCAATGCCCGGGCGATGGGAGAAATCCAACTAATCTCGCCCATTTCGTGCCGTGTTTCATCCGTCCCGACGATCTTGACCCTGTGTTCGTCGCCCTGCTGGTCGACGTACGCAACTGTTGCACCAAAAAATACCTGCTCTAGCCCTTGTTGTCGGACCGGGTCGACGATTTCAGCAACTTCCAGACGCTTGAGCAGAAAACGCATGCGTCGGTCTATTTCGCGTAATCGCTTCTTTCCGTATATGTAATCGCCATTCTCCGAGCGATCACCATTGCCCGCGGCCCACGACACCGTTTCGACAACCTTTGGACGCTCAATACTGCGAAGTTGTTGTAACTCATCTCTCAAACGCTCCATTCCTGCCGGTGTGATATAGTTCTTGGTACCGGCAGGCGCGGCGTTCACCTGCTCGAATTCGTCTAAATCTTCCGAATCATCTGACTTTGCATCAAACGCCAGATCATCGACCGAATCGGAGGTGATACTCATGATTCCATAAGACGTCCGGGCGCCAAATCCGTTGCATCAAGGCCGAAATCGGCGACGATCTGCGGAAATTCAAGCCCACGTATCATACAGGATGCGATCAGAGATATGGCTGGCGACGTTTCAATCCCAAAACCACCCTGCCCTGTCAGCCAGAAAAATCCGCTGTTCGTTGGGTCGGGGTCAAACCCTGCTACCAGCATTTCATCGGCAACGAAGGACCGCAAACCAGCCCATGAGTGTTCGGGTCGCCTGACTGTCATGGTTGTAGCTGTTTCGAACCGGTCGATCGCAATTGCAATATCCATTTCATCAGGACGGGCATCACACGGCGGTGAAGGGATCGCGTCTTCCGGCGAGACCATTAATCGACCAGCATCGGGTTTGAAGTAGAAGCCAGGGTCTGAGCCACCCAACATGGGCCAATCTGAGACGTCGTAATCTTCCGGGCCAGGAATCAGGACGGCATTGCGTCGTCTTGGTTCGAGACCGATGGCATCAATCCCCGCCAGTTGCGCAATTTCATCGCACCAGGCACCGCCCGCATTGACAAGAATTGGCGCGCAAAAACTTCCCACCTTGGGCGTCTCCACGAACCAGTCACCACCGGCCGCACATCGGGATATGGCGGTGACATCAGCGTTGACCGTAAGCGTGCCGCCATTCGTTTTTATGATCTGCAGGTAGCTTTGGTGCAGACGATGAACATCGATATCCTGCGCCAGGTCACTATAGAGCGATGCGGATACATATGCCGGGTCCAGAATGGGGACGCGATCAAGGGACTCCTGCTGGTTCAGAATACGCACATCCGGTGACGTAGGTCGGATGTCCTCGAACTCCTGCTCCATTTCTTCCTTCTGGTCCGCCCGAAAGGTCGCCATAAATCCACGAGGTGACAAAAATGAGGCACCGTCACCATAACCGTCTGGCGGATTTCGCAAAAACTTCTCACTGGCCAAAATCAGTTTGCGCACGCTGTGGGGACCGTAGGATGGCTCCCAGGTTGCCGCCGAGCGACCAGTTGCGTGGTAGCCAGGCTGGCTTTCACGCTCGAGCAGAACAACACTGCCGTGCTCAGCTAGTCTCGCAGCGGCCGAGGCACCGGCAATGCCCGCACCAATAATCAGAAAGTCACATTGTTCAGTGCTCAATTATGCGCTCCGGCGTTCCTGTTCGCTGGGCGTTTTCCCAGTCCTCAGCTTTGTACACCGGCGCGTTGGATGGTGCCAACAGGTCCCGGCCCAATATATGGTCGGATGCTTTTTCGCCAATCATGATTGTCGGGGAGTTTAGATTGCCGTTGGTAATGAATGGCATCAGGGATGAGTCCGCCACGCGCAAATTCTCGATTCCATGCACACGTGTATCCGGGCCGACGACAGCCATGGGGTCCGTGCCCATCTTGCAGGTGCCACAGGGATGATACCCGGTCTCGGCGTTGTCAGCGATCCAGTGATCAATTTCATCATCCGTCGTCACATCCTTGCCCGGCGCAATTTCCGGACCGCGATATGGGTCGAACGCGGGCTGTGCGAATATCTCTCTGGTCAGGTGAATACCATCCCTGAAAACACGTCGGTCGTCCTCGTGACTGAGATAATTAAACATCATCCTGGGCGCTTCTGCCGCATCGCTCGAGCGCAACGTTACCTCGCCGCGGCTAAGCGGCTTGTTGGGCCCCAGGTGCGCTTGAAAGCCATGCCCCTTGACCGCGCTTTTGCCATCGTACCCGACGGCAGCGGCAGCGAAATGGTACTGGATATCGGGGAATGGAATACCGGGCCGCGACCGAATATAACCATTTGATTCGAAATGATTGGTCGCACCGAGTCCATCCTTGAATAAAATCCAGCGCGCACCAATGAGAAACTTGGAAAAGGGGTTGAGCTTGCCATTGATGGTAATGGGCTGCGTACAGCTCTGCTGGAACCAGATTTCAAGGTGATCCTGCAAGTTCTGACCCACACCGGGTAAATGATGGACACTCTCAATACCGTGCTCCTTCAAATGTTCGGCATCACCAATACCCGACAACATGAGTATCTTCGGTGAGTTCATAGGGCCCGCTGACAGGATTACCTCGCGCCTCGCCATGGCCTTTTTTAATTGGCCGTTCTGCCGGTACTCGATGCCAATGGCCTTTTTGCCATCCATCAGAATACGGGTGGTCAGTGCGTGCATTTCGACATCAAGATTGGGGCGCTTCATGGCAGGTTTCAGATAGGCGTCAGCCGTCGACCAGCGCATACCATTCTTGACTGTCATGTCCATCCGGCCAAAACCCTCCTGACAGTATCCGTTCACATCATCGGTACGAATGTATCCGGCCTGCTCGCCTGCATCGATGAATGCGCGGTACAAGGGGTTTTTCATATTGTTGCCGTTACACGTGCTCAATGGTCCACTGTCACCGCGATACTCATCACCACCAAACGCAGAATTCTCCGCACGGCGGAAATAGGGCAGACAATGGCGATAACCCCAACCGTCCGCGCCCATGTCTTCCCACTGATCAAAGTCACCCGGGTTTCCCCGCACATACGCCATACCATTGATTGACGACGATCCACCAATAACTTTGCCTCTGGCATGGTGGATCTGTCGGTCGTTGATACCAGGGTCCGGCTCGCTCATATAACCCCAGTCAAATTTCTTCATGTGCATAGGGATAGACAGCGCCGTCGGCATCTTAATAAAGATGGAATTGTCTTTGCCCCCGTACTCGAGAACCAGCACCCGGTTCACCGGGTCTTCCGTCAAACGGCTCGCCATCACGCTCCCCGCAGAACCGGCACCAACAATGATGAAATCGTATTCCAGCTCAGACATGGGCAACCCCTCTACGTTAGAATTTCAGTTTTCAGCATACCACACTATCAGCCCTTATATTTGTATCGCAGGATCGACAACTACCCGACCTGCGGCGACCTGATGATCATGTGTTGTAATCACTTGCATCGTTGCTTCTACCATGTCATGTGCGGGTAATGACAATACGCGGCATTCTATTCGACAAAGACGGCACCCTGTTTGATTATCATCAAACGTGGATGCCTCTCAATCATCAAGCGGCACTTCTGGCGGCCCGTGGAAATACGACCCTCGCCCACTCTCTTCTGATTAACGGCGGCTGGGACGCGCAATCAGACCGCGTTGCGTCCGGTAGCCTGCTGGCGGCTTGCACCAATCATGAGATCGCCCAGTCATGGGCAGATCAGATCGGCGGCTGGGACGTCGACGAGTTGGCCCGTATTGTTACCGATCAGTTTAATGAGGGCGGTGTCGACTCGGCTGTACCCGTAACAGACCTGCCATCATTTCTCATGGACTTGCGGAATCGCGGTTACAAACTCGGGGTTGCCACCAGCGACAGCGAAAGCGGTGCCTTGGGTATGCTGGGCCGGTTTGGTGCCCTGGACTATCTGGACTTCGTATCGGGTTATGACAGTGGCCATGGCCCAAAACCAACGCCAGGTATGGTTTATGCGTTTTGCAAGACCTGTGGCATTGAGCCCTGCGAGACCATAATGGTTGGCGATAACTGGCATGATGTGGAAACCGGTCGTAATGCGGGCGTGGCCCTTACGGTCGGTGTTCTTACCGGCACCAGCACACGGGAAGACCTGCACGGTGTCGCCGATCATGTCCTCGATAACGTAGAACAGCTTGTCGAACTTTTCGATCAGCTCAGCAATTGATCCGCGGATTTCCCGCCCCTCCTACTCCTCCGGGTAGCGTGCCATCCCATTTCGGGTGTGGCGTTTGGCATACCAAGCCGGTAAAACGTGTCAGTAATTGTCCCTGGTCTCTACAAAAGTGAGAACGAGTCATGAAATTCTGTATCTATGGAGCCGGTGCTATCGGTGGTTATCTGGCAGTTGATCTGGCATTGGCGGGCCACGAGGTCACGGTCATCGCCAGAAACAAGAATCTGGACGCCATCCGGAACAACGGCCTGAAGCTCATTATTAATGGTGAGGAACGGGTGGCCAACAACATCAAGGTCACGGACGATCCGAACACGGCTGGCCCACAAGATTATGTGTTTATCGCCACAAAATCCCATCAAGCCATTGATATTGTCGATATGATGCAACCTCTGCTGGGACAGGATACCGCCGTCATTACAGCCCAGAATGGTGTGCCCTGGTGGTACTACTACAAAATGGAAGCCGGCAGGGACGAACCACGCTATCTGGAAAGCGTCGATCCCGGCGGCGTGCAGTGGCAAACTATTGGGCCGGAGCGGGCTATCGGTTGTGTTGTGTTCCCGGCCGCCGAACTGGTAGAGCCCGGTGTCATCGCACACCACTCCGGCGACAAGTTTACCCTGGGAGAACCTGACGGTTCCATGTCCGAGCGTGTCACCAAGCTGAGCGAAGCCCTGATCGGAGCCGGTTTTCAGGCCCCTGTTCGCGACAACATTCGCGACGACATCTGGAAGAAGCTATG
>JAJFID010000038.1 GCA_021775325.1 Rhodospirillales bacterium | reverse complement strand
CATCGTTCGCGACGAAGGTGGCGTAGTCATTCCACTCTTTGCGAACTACATCTATGCCTCGTCAGATCGAGTGCAACACGACAGCAAGCTTGGATCAAACTGGGATCTGGACGGGTTTAAGGCCCCCGAAAGGTGGTGGTTCTCCTGAACTTCGGAGAGCCAGGTAATCTCCTCTACTCTCTGGGAGGATTAACTGTCCAAGGTTGAATGGGTGCGTTCCTTATACAGTTGTCTATCGGCGAATGCCGATGGAGGACTGGTCAAAACGGCCCGACCTGTTCAGCTTTGGACGCCTTTGTCGAATTCAGCACGCTGATCAATATTGCGTATAGATCGTGTTGACGATGTTTTCTCTGATTTGGGTGTTGTTGAATGACTGCCAAAAAGCCGAATTTCCTGATTATCATGGCCGACTTTATGGGGGCACTGACGTTGCCGCCGTACGGGAACACCATCGCGAAGACGCCAAGCATAACGAGCCTTGCCGAGCAGGGTGTGGTGTTCCAGAACGCCTATTGCAACTATCCGCTATGTGCGCCGTCGCGGGCATCCCTGATGTCGGGTCTTCTGCCATCGCAGATTGGTGTTTATGACAATGGAGCCGAGTTCCCGGCCAGTATCCCCACATTCGCGCACTATTTACGGCAACTGGGGTATCGTTGCGAGCTGTCCGGAAAGATGCATTTTGTAGGCCCGGACCAGTTGCATGGCTTTAATGACCGCCTCACCGTTGATCTGGTGCCGGCGGACTTTGGCTGGATGCCACCATGGCGGGACAGCCTTCTGCATGACTGGCCCAGCCTTGAAACAGTTCGCGACACTGGCGTTGTCACCCGGACCATGGGCATAGACTTCGATGAGGAGGTAACGCACCGGGCAGTGCAACGGCTGTACGATTTTGCTCGTGATCAGAACCAGCAACCTTTTCTGCTCACCACGTCATTCATCCAGCCGCACGAGCCCTATAAGACAACACAGGAGTGCTGGGATCGCTACACCGATGAGGAGGTAGGGCTTCCATCGGTGTCGTTGCCTGCGGAACAACTCTGGGATGAACACAGTAGGCGGCTCTACGCGGCAATGGGAAGCGATCGGGATTCCGTGACAGACGAGCAGATCGTGCGGGCACGGCACGGATTTTACGCCATGCTGAGCTTTGTTGATCAACAAATCGAAAAAGTCATGGCGGCCCTGAAAGACACAGGGCTTGATGAAGACACCATCGTCATTGTCACGTCAGATCACGGTGCCATGATTGGCGAACGCGGATTATGGTGCATCGTCAATTTCTTTGAATGGACCATGCGAGTGCCGTTTATTGTTCACGCACCGCGACACTTTGCGCCGCGTACGGTCGACACGAACATCTCGCTTGTCGATCTCTTGCCGACGCTTCTGGATCTCGCAACGGACGGACACCCACCAGAACTGGCCACACCTGTCGATGGGACCAGTCTGGTACCCCTTGCCCGTGGAGAGACGACAGAACATAGCGGCTCGATCCATGCCGAAATCATGGCGGAAGGGTGTGTGAAACCTGCCGTAATGGTGAAGCGTGGGGACTATAAGTACATTCATTGCGAGGCAGACCCGCCATTGCTGTTCGATCTGGCCAACGATCCAATGGAACTGACTAATCTGGCCGCGCACCCTGAGATGGCTGAACTGGTTGCGTCTTTTCAATCCGAGGTCGATGAAAAGTGGGATTTGGAGTTGCTGGAACAACACGTTGATGAAAGTCGACAGCGTCGCATCATGGTCCATGAAACCTATGAAAAAGCAGATCCGCCCGTCTGGGACTTTGCCGTCAACAATGATCCATGGAAGTCCTACCAGCGCAGTTTCCGTGAGCCCTGGCAGGATACGGAGCAGAAAACGACGCTGAAGTAAGGCACGTCAATGGGAAATCGACTCGTCCATCATATCAAACCGCGGCTATCATGATCTGTATGACTTAAGAAACCCGCGACGGAGAGCCGATGACATTCCGGTTTGGTTGTGCAACTTGTAAAGGAGAAACACACGATGGCCCGCGATCCGCGTTATGACCTGTTGTTTGAACCGGTGCAGATCGGCCCGGTTACGGCACCCAACCGGTTCTATCAGGTGCCGCACTGCAACGGTTTGAGTAACTGGGCACCAAGTGCGGTTGCTGAAATGCGCGGCATGAAAGCTGAAGGTGGCTGGGGTGTGGTCTGCACGGAAGTAGCGGAAATTCACCATTCGTCGGAACTGCATCCATTTCCGTCGCTTCCCTTTTGGGACGACAGTGACATCGCGCAAATGTCACTGATGCCGGAAGCGGTTCACGAGCACGGATCCCTGGCCGGGATTGAACTTGGTCATTTTGGCATTGCGGCAGGCAATCGGTGGGGCCGCACACCTGTACTGGGTCCCTCATCAGTCCCCACATTCGAGTCCGCCGAACCGTTCCATAGCAAGGCAATGGACAAGACCGATATCAGGGAGTTTCGTCGGTGGCACAAGAACGCCGCAATACGCGCCAGGAAGGCCGGGTTCGATATCGTTTATGTGTACTGCGGACACGCTTTATCTCTGCTCGGGCATTTCCTCTATACCAGTATCAACAGTCGCACCGACGAGTACGGTGGTAGCCTGAAAAACAGGTCCCGTCTTCTCAGGGAAGTTCTGGAAGATACCAAAGAAGCGATTGGTGATAGCTGTGCCGTTGCCCTGCGTTTTGGCGTGCATGAATTTACTTACGACGGCGGCCCACAGTTCGATGGCGAAGGCCGTGAAATCGTAGAGATGTTCAAGGACCTGCCCGATCTCTGGGACGTCAATGTCAGTGACTGGTCCCGCGATTCCGATACCTCGCGATTTAGCGACGAAGGGTTCCAGGAGCCGTTTGTCTCCTTCGTCAAGACAGTTACGGACAAACCGGTGGTCACTGTCGGCCGGTTCACATCGCCCGACACCATGGTCAGCCAGATCAAACGGGGGGTAACGGACTTCATCGGCGCGGCCCGTCCTTCCATCGCCGATCCCTGGCTGCCGCGCAAAATAGATGAAGGACGGGTGGACGACATCCGGGAATGCATCGGTTGCAACGTGTGTGTTTCCGGCGAATGGAGTTATTCGCCCATGCGCTGCACCCAGAACCCGACCGTGCTTGAAGAATGGCGGCGAGATTGGCACCCCGAGAAAATTCCACCGAAGAAATCCGAGGATAAGTTGCTCATTGTTGGCGCTGGCCCGGCCGGTCTGGAATGTGCGCTCGCGGCGGGACGGCGCGGGTACGACGTCACTCTGGCTGAGGCACGCAGCGAACTGGGCGGTCGTGTCACGCTGGAAAGCGCCATGCCCGGACTGTCCGCGTGGGCACGGGTGCGGGATTACCGGGTCTATCAGTTGCAACAGATGCCCAACGTGGAAATATATCTGGAGAGCCAACTGGACGCGGAGCAGGTGCGTGACTTCGGTTTTGAACGTGTGGCTATCGCAACGGGCGCACATTGGCGTCGTGACGGTGTTGGCCGCCATCACTCGGTTCCAGTTTCCGGGTGGGATCAAGCCAATGTCTTTACGCCTGATGACATTATGCGTGGTGTCATGGTGGCTGGCCCTGTCCTCGTTTACGACAGCGAGAGTGCCTACATGGGCAGCCTGATCGTGGAGAGACTTGTGGCGCAAGGCCACGATGTGGTGCTTGTTTCACCAACCGGACAGATTGCAGGCTGGACCCTCTACACCATGGAACAGCCCCGAATTACCGCCCGCATGTATGAGATGTGCAGTTCTGTTTTGACCGACTGTCAGATCGCCTCGATTTCAACCGATTCTGTGAGCCTCAGCCACATTTGGTCAGGTGAAGAGCGCACTGTGCCTGCCGGTGCAGTCGTGCTGGTCACCTCCCGTTTGCCTGAAGATGCCCTCTATCAGGCACTGGCCGCAGAACCGGATATCCTGGAATCGTCGGGCATTAAATCTGTAGACGCCATCGGCGATTGCGTTGCACCACATTTGATTGCAGCCGCCGTCCACAGCGGCCACCGCTACGCCCGCGAAATGGATGAAACCATTCAGGAAACGCCGTTCAAACGCGACGGTACAATCTGGAGCAGCTACGCAGGGGGGTGAAAGAACATGCTCATGACATCCTTTTGCATGGCTCGCGTCCACAAGAACAGCGAGGGCAGCTCATCGCAACCTAAACATGATCCCAGGTCATGAACCAAACCCTACCCTTGCGATCAAGGGTTGCCCATAATCTCGTCCGTCACGCCAGTCCCAGGGCCGTCTTTCTGTCTTTCGCCCACCTGTTGATCAGGTGATCCACAGCCAGACCGATAAACGCCACACACAGGCCAAGCATCAACCCGTTGCCGATCCCGTTTTTGTCGGACAGGGATTTCAGAATGTACTGGCCCAGATCATCGGTTCCGATCATGGCACCGATGATCACCATGAACAGGGCAAACACAACGGTCTGGTTTATGCCCAGCATCATATGTGGGAAGGCAAGCGGCAGTTCAATGTTGATCAACCGCTGCAGGTGATTGACGCCGGACATGGAGCCAGCATCCTGTAAAGACTCCGGCACATTGCGAAGTCCCTCAACCGTGTAACGGGTGGCCGGAATGGTTGCGTAAATAATCACGGCAATCAGCACGGATGTATCAGTTACACCAAACAGCATGATGACCGGGATCAGATAGATGAAAGACGGGAATGTCTGTAGCGTGTCACAGACCAGCAGAACAATCTTTGTCGCCAGGCCACTTCGGGCACATAATGAGCCGACAACCGTTCCGATGATGACCGATACAATGACGGCAAAAGTTGTCATATAAGCCGTGATCAACGCCCGGTCCCACCATTCCGTCAAGGCGATGAACAGCAGGAACCCGCCGACAGTAAGGGCTGAACGCACGCCACCGATGATGAAGCCGACACCCATGACCAGCAGGAATGTGGCTGATACCGGCATGCTCAGGTAGGCATTTTTCATGGGTATCAGAATGTGCACGATCAGGGCGGTATTGAACCCCTGTAAACCCGAGTACCAGTTGTCCACCATCCAGTCCACGCCGGACTGCCAGAAGTTCTCGGTGGTGATACCCTTGTTGTGTGGAATGGCGTACAGGTAGTTGATGCCATCCTTGAAGATGAAGCTGCCAAGGTAAGCCAACACGACGCCTGCCAACAGGACAACAAGCATCATCAACGCATACTTGTTGCGCTCGACAAACGACAGGTCGGCAAAGTAATCGACCTGCTTGTTAGCCCAACTCAGGGACAACTTATCCAGCACAACGGCGATCAGCACGATGCAGATACCCAGTTCAAGGGCCTGTCCAATTCTGAGTTGGTTTAGCGCCAGCAACAGATTGAAACCCAGGCCTTTCGCGCCAATAAACGAGGCAATAACCGCCATGGCCAGACACTGCATAATCACCTGGTTCACGCCCACCAGAATATTGCGTCGTGCCGTCGGGATCAGCACCCGGAACAGGAGTTGAACCTTGTTGCAGCCGTTCATCATGCCTGCTTCCATGACTTCCGGCGAGATTGCTTTCAGGCCCAACAGAGACAGGCGGATCATGGGCGGGGTTGCGAAGATAATGGTGGCAATGGCACCGGCATGATCACCAACACCAAAAAACACGGTTACTGGCACCAGATAGGAAAAATGCGGCATGGTCTGGGCCACATTGAGCAGGGGCATCAGTATCGCTTCTGTTTTCTCGCTTTTGAAAGCAACGATGCCCAGACCCAGGCCCAGCAGAACAGAAAGTGGCGCGGCGATCAGTACGAATGAGAGCGTTTCCATAGCGGGCTCCCACTGACCAAAAACGGCCACATAAATGGTCGAAAAAGCCACCAACAGCGCAAGCCAGCGCCCGTTGAGTGCATAACCCAGGACAACAGCACAACCGGCTACCACGGTCCACGGCAGTGCGGGCCACTGCGCCCACGGGTTTTCGCGGATATAGTCCCAACTCGTGAATGCGACGATGGTTTTGACACCGCCGAGGAATATCTCGCGAATAAACTGAATACAGAAAAGCAACGCGCCGGAAAACGACCGGGTGATTTCTTTCACCAGCGCTGTTTCTTCGTACTCTTCAATCTCCACATTATAAATTTCGATGGGCATCCATTCGAACATCACGAATTCGACTGAGTTATTCACCATGGCCGGGACGCCTGCCAACAACGCAGGAAGCCGCCACAGAATGCTGTTTTCGGTGGGATCAATCGATAAACACAGAACGATGAATACAACCAGTAATGCCGCAAACTGCGTCGACTTTGAATGTAATGATATCCGGTTCATGGCCATTCACCCGCTGACCGGAGATTTTGCGCCACTTTCACCAAACAGAATGTGAATGATCGACTTGCTGTTCAGAACCCCGACAATCTCGTTGTTGTCGTTCACAACACCTACTGGCTTTGTTTCGTTCAAAACAGCTTCCGCGACGGTTTCGATGACCGCTTTCCTGGGGACACGCAGGTCACTCAGGTCTGATATGTCGCCGACTTCTTCCATGACGTTGCCACAGTTCAGAACCTTTTCACGCGGCACTTCATTGGTAAACTTGGCCACATATTCGGTTGATGGATTGAGGACAATATTCGCGGGCGTATCAATTTGTTCGATGATCCCGTCCTTCATAATAACGATTCTGTCGGCCAGCCGCAGGGCTTCGTCAAAGTCATGGGTAACAAACAGAATGGTTTTGTGAAGCATTTCCTGAAGCCGCAGGAACTCGTCCTGCATTTCTTTTCTGATTAAAGGATCGAGCGCGGAGAAAGGTTCGTCCAGGAACCAGATGTCTGGCTCTACTGCCAACGACCGGGCAATACCCACGCGCTGTTGCTGACCACCAGACAATTGTCTGGGAAAATAGTTTTCTCGTCCGCCCAGGCTGGTGAGCTCCACCATCGCCGCGGCTCTCTGAATACTGTCTTTTGTGCTGACGCCCTTCATCTGCAGAGGGAAAGCGATGTTTTCCAGAACCGTCTTATGTGGCAACAGGGCAAAACTCTGAAACACCATACCCATCTTGTTGCGCCGCAGTTCAATCAATTCCTTCGGGTTCATGGTGAGCAAATCTTCGCCTTCAATAAAGATTCTGCCGGCAGTGGTATCAGTCAGCCGCGAAACACAGCGAAGCAATGTTGATTTCCCGGATCCGGACAGGCCCATGATAACCAGCATTTCGCCCTTGCTGACTTCAAACGATGCACTGTTAACACCGAAAATACAGCCGGCTTCCTTGAGCGTTTTTACATCAACATTGCCATTGGAATCCCGCAGCATTGATTGGGAAAACTCACCAAAAATCTTGTAGACCGAGTCACACTTGATGACGGGGTGTAAATCCTGATCGGCAGATGCGTCGATTGTGTTACTGGTCCCATTCGTCATTTTGTTTTCCCCGCGATCTTATCCGCTTTTAAATTGAAACTGGCCGATTAACCCGAAAACATAATGAGTTAATTTCTTGGAGGTATCTACCCCTCCCCGACCATGATGGCTCGGGGAGGGGCGTACCTGATGTGCTCCTTCGTCAAGATTCAGGAGCATGGTCGTCCGGAAACTACTCTGTGAAAGCTTTCCAGACATCTTCATTGGCAGCAAGCCAGGCTTTGGCTGCGTCCTGGTGGCTCATTTTGTCGACGTCGACCAATGCGGCCATTTGACCAATCTGTGTTGTTGTGAACGACAGTTTGGAGAATGCCGAATATGCAGCCGGGTGGGTTTTTGGGAACTTGTAGTTCGCGGCTTTCTTCAACCAACCCTTCGGTGAACCACATTTACCGTCACCACCATCAGCGATCCGGCAGCCATCATAATATGGCGGGAATTCAATGAAGGAGAAACCTTCCGCATCGGTAAAGTTCGGCGTCCAGTTAAAGGTAATGATGCCACGTCCTTCTTTCTTGGCGGAAGACAGTTCAGCCCAGATTGCATCGGCACCACCGGCAAACTTGACAACATACTTGTCGCCCAGACCCAGTGCATTCAGACGGTTGGGCATCAGGTCGCCGTGCCAGCTCTGCGGGCCTTCCAGCCAACGGCCTTTGCCATCGGAGTCAGCGGTAGAAAACACGTCCTGGCAATTTGCCAAAGCTTCCCAGTTGGGCAGACCAGGGCACAGGTTATTTTCGATTACATAGTTTGGCACACCCATTTCTTCCAGCGTTTCCGCTTCATGGGTTCCGGCATCGATCAGACCACCCTTAGCCATAGCGTTGTAGAATGAGGCACCAAAGGTGGATTGCCAGACCTCGTGAGAGATCGTCACGTCACCATTACGGATGGCTTCATACACGGCCTGGGAATCGGCGGGAACATACTCGACGTTGTCGCCCAGACTTTCAAAAATTCCACCGATGATGTAGGCCATGACAACCTGGCTTGACCAGTTATGCGTCGGGATAACAATCGGCGAGCTTGAGTCCGCCGCCTTGGCTTGCCCCATTCCGGCAGCGATCATGATCGCAAATGCCGCAGCAAACACTATTCTTCCAAGATATTTCACAATTCGTCTCCTTGTTTAAACGGCGCTTTGGCCGTTCGTTGTAATTCAGTCTGCTTATCTCGCAGCTTGATCCATGGTCGCCCATGTTCACGCGATCCACTGTAGAGCCAGGTTGTGAATGACGTTCTGGCCTGACAAAAACGAATTATGAATAATTGTGAATAGATGTTAACATGTGCGTTGAATCAAATGCACAAAAGGTTCGTGATGTCCGACTCCCATCACATAATTGTCGTCGAAGACGACGAGGTAACACGGGCCAAGCTTTCCGGTTACCTGGAAGCGGCGGGCCACCGGGTCAGCGAGGCCGCCGACGGTACAACGTTACGGTCTATTATGGAACGCGATCTGGCGGACCTGATCCTGCTCGACATTAATCTGCCAGGTGAAGACGGGCTGGATATCACCCGCCAACTCAGAAGCCGCTCTAACGTGGGCATCATCCTGGTGACAGGACGGACAGATGACATAGACCGCATCGTCGGTCTCGAGATCGGCGCTGACGATTACGTCTCCAAGCCGTTCAATCCACGTGAGTTACTGGCCCGGGTGAAAACCCTGTTGCGCCGGGTCAGTCACGACGCCAATCAGGGCCTGCCGGTCAAACGGTTCGCTGACCATCTGTTCGATATGCGAACCCGTCGCCTGCGGGCCCGGAACGGAGAAACCATTCCTTTAACGCGGGCTGAATTTGAATTGTTGTCGGCTTTTGTGGCAAGGCCCGGCATGGTGCTCAGCCGGGACCGTCTGCTGGACCAGATTACCCATCGATCATGGGACCCGAACGACCGCACGATTGACGTGCTTGTTCGCCGCCTGCGGCGAAAACTGGAAGCCGACCCGAAGCTCCCTGAGATCATCGTCACGGTCCACGGTGAAGGTTATATTTTTGCCGCTGAACTGGAAGTGTATTGAGCACCGCCAAACGTGCCGCCTCGAACATTTGTCCTATTTGTCCAGGGCCTTGTACTCGTCCGACAGTATGGACATGATGATCGAAGACTGGAATTTGCCATCTACGAAATAGAGGTCACGAAGTGTGCCTTCTTCCGTGAACCCGCATGTTTGATACACATGTCGGGCTCGTGCGTTTTGCGGAAACACGTCAAGCCAGAACCGATGGGCGTTGTGCTGTTCAAATGCTTCTGACATCAATAGCTCAAGAAACATGCGTCCGACGCCCCCCGCAGTATGCGTGACGGCAATCTGGCGCAGTTCAATGCAGCGGTTTGACGAGCCAATACCCCGCAGATAGGCATAGGCAACCCGGTTTTCGTCCACATCCGTGCCAATCAGAAAAGCCTCATCCGGTCTGGTGATGCTGTTCACAATGTCGTCGTACCCGATTTCGCTGATGTAATCGCGAATGTGGGGCATTTTCTGTGCAGATGTGATGTACTGGACATCACCGGCATCTGCGATTGCGTATCTCATGAAAAGTGATGACATGCGTCTCTTTCCTGTCACAGATTGTAACGTCAGTACATGCGTGCGCCATTGGGCACGGTCTGATCGGGCCGCAGCATGACTACATCGCCGTTTTCATCGGGTGCGCCGAGGATCAGGCACTCACTCATGAATTTGCCGATCTGCTTGGGCGGGAAGTTGACCACACCCATGACCTGCCGGCCGGGCAGGGTATCCACGTCATAGTGTCGGGTGATCTGGGCCGAGGTTTTTCGCTCACCCACATCGGGGCCAAAATCGACCCATAACTTGATCGCGGGAACACGTGCTTCGGGATAGGGTTCGGCACGAAGGATCGTGCCCGCACGAATATCGACTTTGAGAAAGTCGTCAAACGAAAGATCTGTATCCATGTTCAAATCCAACTCGGTTCAGGTGGCGCTGGATGAACATACCGTGTCGTGTGCCCAAAAAGAAAGCGCGCACTCCTTGCAGAATGCGCGCTCAACCAACTGGGAGAAGTCGGTATTTCTTTCTGTGCCTTATTTGGCGGCAGGGGTCGCCATAGCAGCCAGTTCGTCCATGCTGGCACGAATGTGCGCGCTGATGGGGGCTGCAACGTCATTACCGGTCTTTACGGCCAGATCACGCAGTTCGTTGGAATCTTTGACAGCCTTGTCGAAGGCAACGCGGGCGAAATCAGCCTGCTTTTCCATGGCGTCTTTGGGTTCTTTGACCGTGCGCAGAACTTCAACCACACCGGCGGTTGCTTCTACGGATTCACGAACCATGTCAGCCTGACGTTCGGCAATAGCGCGAACGCCGTCAAAAGCAGCCTGGTTGGCAGCAGTTACGACTTCCATACCTTTGCGCTGAGCAGCCATGAAAGCGTCCATGTCCATTGTCGGTGCGGCGAAGTCGCCGAACATTTTGGTGAACTGTTCACCGGCTTTGGCCGGATCAAAAGAAGCGAATACGTTCATCGGATCAAAATTGATCGTTGTGTTAGTTTTACGAGCCATTTGGCAATCTCCGGTACATGTGCCTGTTCCCATCATCTGAATGAGAGCGGCGGGTTGTTATTGTGCACTGCACAATTGCAGCGCATGGCGGCGTTATGAGGCATTCTTTGCACGCTGTCAACTGTTATTGTGCACTGCACAATAAAATTTTATTCAGCGGAATCTTGCTCGGTGGAGGTCGGTTTGTGGCAGAACTGTAAAGCCAGCATTTCCGCACGGCCCAGTCCCTTGTCCAGGACCGCCATGGTCGGTGCCAGGTCCTCTGTATCGTCGCGCAGCCACGCGCGCAGGGTGGTAACATACACCAGTGCCAGTCCCTTGGTTCTGAGCAGGCCGACGGGGCCGGACGGGCCGACGCCTGCCGCATCCAGCATCAGTGCCATGGAGGTCATGACGCGGGGCAGGCGGGACATGAGTACGACCGGGTTACAGGTGGCACCGCGTATCAATGATGCAATCGCCGGCTTGTAGGGGGTGAGCGCATCCAGTCGCGCCATGAGCAGGGCAAACAGGCGATCACGGACCGTATCCTCGTCCTGGAACTGGTCACACTCGGCCAATGCGTTTCTGTCAATCTGATCCACAAAATGTTCCAGCAAGGCGTGACTGGATGCAAAGACCCCCCGTGCGTCCTCCAGGGTAATACCGGCCTCTGCCGCGATCCGGTCCATGGCCCGGTCCATGGATAGGGCGTGCCAGCCATCGGCGGCGGCAAGGTTCATGGCCGCATCAATGAGCTTGGTTTTGGTTGTCAGGCGGGACCGGGGCTTTCTTGTCATACAGACAGGATAGCATATTTGCGGCTATCCAGCCAGTTCGCGCGACCTTTTGGTGGCGGCCGCGATGGCATCCGTAATCAATGACTGCCAGCCACCACGGCTGTCGGCTTCGTCCTCACCCATGAGCACACGGAGTGCTTCAGCGGTGGTGCCGGCCGGGCTGGTCACATTCTTGCGCAATGTGGCGGGCGGTTCCGTTGACTGGTGCAGCAGCTCACCCGAACCGGCGACGGTCTCGCGCGCCAGACGTGACGACAGACCTTCCGGCAGTCCGGCGGCCATGCCCGCCTGTGTCAGGCTCTCTACCAGCAGGAACACATAGGCCGGACCACCGCCCGAGAGCGCCGTTACCGCGTCAATCATGCCTTCGTCCTGAACCCACTCGACTTTGCCGACGGCTTCCAACAGAGTGGTGCAGGAATTTCTTTGATGATCACTGGCGTGTTTGTTGGCGCGTGGCG
>JAJFID010000370.1 GCA_021775325.1 Rhodospirillales bacterium | reverse complement strand
TCGCCAATAGGTATGCTCACGATTGGAAAATGTCTCCTTTGTAATTGTAGGAAAATTATATTTTACATCAAGGGGTCCAAAACACTCGTCACAGATGTATTTGAAAGCAGTATCGTATTCTTTTTTACATTCTCTGCATTGTAATGAAGTTCTAGTCAAGATCAGTATATCCTTTGAGAAAATAGATAAAAAATCCTAATATCAAGTTAAGTGATACTTAATTTTAGCTACTAAAAAATATAATGAATAATAATGAACATAAGGTGAAAAATAGGAAAAGTAAAATTTTAGCAAAAAAAAGTAAAACAATCAAATTTTTTATAATTTGAATTATGAGGAAGGTTTTTAGATATTTTTGAAAGAGTGTTTGTGTGAATAGCAAAAGCATAATTCCAATTGTAATTGGAATAATCATAGTAATAGGAGGGATTATTGTGATTTCAAATCAAGAATCAAATACAATGGAAGTTGAAGATGCATTAAATAAAGAATTACGACCAAATGAAGAAATCACTCCAGAGGTTGAAGAAAAATTAAATGAAATAGAGAAAATAAATTTAGAAAACCAATATTCACCAAAAGAAAGAGAATGGATAACTTCAGGTCCATTTCAAATTGATCGTAGTGAATATCTTTTAGGTGAAAAAATTTTTCTTAGAATTGGAGGATTAGCATACGATGACAAGGGTCAAGTTGCAATTCTAAAACCATTAAACAGCACACATTATTCTGTGTTTATTACAATTCCGTTTGATGGTGGAGATAAACCTGCTTTCAATTATTATGTAGAACCACAACTTTCAAAGACAAAAGGATATTGTACTGTGAATGACTTTGTAGGAGATTGGAGAGTTGTGTTTAGAGGAACAGATTACCCCAATTTAGAATTTAAAATAACAGAACAAATTTTACCTGGAAGTGAAAGTGATTTTGAACCAGTCTGTTAATTTATTTTTCTAAAGAATTATGAAAACAAACATTTTCACCAGTATGACATGCAGGACCAGAAGGTTCTACAAGATAAATTATTGCATCAGAATCACAATCAACTAAAATTTTTTTAATTTTTTGGGTGTTGCCAGATTCTTCTCCTTTCATCCAAAGTTTATTTCTTGAACGACTCCAAAACCAAGAGTTACCAGTTTTTTTTGCAAGCTCTAAAGATTCTTTGTTTGTATAAGCCAATGTAAGAACATCTTTTGTATTTGCATCTTGGACTATAACAGGCACAAGACCACCATTTTTCTCAAAATCTATTTCATTGATGGTTTTTTCCATAATTACAAATACAAAAAATAGCTATTATAATCTTACAGGAATATCTCTATCTTTCAAATAGGATTTTACACCATTTACACCATGAGTTTCATAATGAAATATTGAAGCAGCCAGTGCAGCATCCACATTTGATTCCTTGAAAACATCAATCATATCATCAGGTTTGCCACAACCTCCTGAAGCAATAACAGGAATAGTTACTGAATTAACGACATTTTTAGTCAGCAAAATATCATAACCATCCTTAGTTCCATCTTTATCAATACTTGTAAGAAGGATCTCCCCTGCACCTAATTTTTCAACATCTTTAACCCATTGAATAACATCAATCCCAGTACCTTCTTTCCCACCATAAATAAAAACTTCAAACCAGAATTGTTTTCCATTCTCATTAAAAATATTTTTTGAGTCATCTATGTTGTAATTTCTTTTTGCATCAACTGCTATCACTACACATTGACGTCCAAATAATTCCATTAATTCTGTAATAATTTTAGGATTTTTTATTGCTCCAGTGTTAATTCCTACTTTATCTGCTCCATTAAGTAAAATATTTCTAGCATCTTCTAATGATTTTACTCCACCACCGACAGTAAATGGAATGTCAATTACTGATGCAACTTTTCGTACTAGATCTTTGATGGTTTTTCTCTGTTCATCTGATGCAGTAATGTCTAAAAAAACTAGTTCATCTGCGCCTTCATTACTATATTTTTCTGCTAACTCTACAGGATCTCCAGCATCTTTGATTGATTCAAAATTTAATCCCTTTACCACTCTTCCATTTTTTACATCCAAACATGGAATAATTCGTTTAGTTAATGTCATGATAGTTTTTTTGCCTCCTCAATTGTAATTTTTTTCTCATACAATGCTTTACCAAGTATTACTCCAAATGCATTTTTTTCTTTTACATTTTTAACGTCATCGAAATTAGATATCCCTCCACTTGCAATAATATTGGTATTAGGCAAATTACATGCTTGTTCTAAAAATTCCAAATCTGGACCCTCCATAGTTCCATCACGACTAACATTTGTTAGTAAGAATTCGGTAAAGCCCATTTCAAGAAATTCATTAATTGCAGGAATTAATTTAATTCCAGTATCTTTTTGCCAACCATTAATTACAATTTCACCATCTTTATGATCAACTGAAATGACAATTTTTTTTGCTCCTAGTTCAGATAGGAGTGATTTTAGTAGAGATTTATCTTTGAATGCCAAAGTTCCCAAAACTATTCTTTCTGATAATTTTGCCACTTCTAAAACTGATGATTTTTCTCTTAATCCACCAGCAACCTCAACTGGAATTGAAATAAATTCAAGAATTTTTTTAATCATCTCAAGATTAGAACCAATTCCAAGTGTTGCATCTAAATCAACTAAATG
>JAJFID010000369.1 GCA_021775325.1 Rhodospirillales bacterium | reverse complement strand
TGTTTGCCGGTTGTATTATTCCGCCGATCTAATCGCCTTCAACTGTTCCAGGTTTTCGAAACCCAGCAAGGCGCTGTGATTCCCGTAAAACCCCGTCCGCCAACCCACCAGGCGCAATCACCAGATGGACCGTCCGTTCACTTCCCATTGCACCACCAAGTTCCGCGGTACTGAATACATCAACAACACTGGCCTGTCTGGCCAAACGTCTTATCTTTTCCTTACCACCTGAAGCGCCATCATTTGCTTCAAGTATCACGCTTCCTTCATGCCCATTCCGTCGAAGCCAGATTGATACCTTTTCAAATCCGGCGACCGCCTGTCCAGCCCGCCTTGCCAGAGAAATACGATCAAGGCAGCGTCGTACCAGCAGTCTTTCAACGTCGTCGGCCAATGTGGCCGAAAATTCAACCTTTTGCTGCGCAGCCTTGTTCATGAGCTGTTTGGCGCAGGCTGTATTTATCATATCCGGGTCGGCACTCAACCAAAATCCCCGTCCAGGCAACCGTTCCTCCAGATCCGGGACAACGAATCCATCAGGACCAACAACAAACCGAATGAGTCCCTGTTGCGGAAAACTGCACCCGGACACGATGCATTTTCGCATCGGGCCGTCGTTTTCAGCACCATTCTTCTTGTCCTGGCGCGGCACCATCGGTGCTTAACCCTTTCTCAATTCGGGCCCAATTCAGGCCTCTACGTCTCCGTTCTCTGTGTTTTCACCGTCTTCTGTGCTTTCGGCAACATCATCGCTTTCGACCACAGCATCAGGGGTTTCCTCATCAGCGAACCAATGCGCCCGGGCTGCCATAATCACGTCATTGGCCTGAGCCGACGTCAGAGTTCCGGGGAACGTCGAACCATCCAGCAACTCGATCAGCTCGTCACCAGCCAAGTCGGCCAGGTCATCGCGCGTTCTGATCTCGTTTTCACCCAGTGCGACCAGCATTGCGGGCGTAACGCCTTCTATTTCCTGCATATCGTCAGCAAGACCCAGCTCCTGGGAACGTGCCATCAAGGTTGCTTCCTGCTGTTCCAGATATGTCCGGGCGCGCATGCGAAGTTCCTCAGCAATCCCTTCGTCGAAACCCTCGATATCCACAAGATCATCAACGGGAACGAAGGCAACTTCATCAATGGCGGAAAAGCCCTCGGTAACCAGCAAATGAGCAATCACGTCATCCACGTCCAGTGCCTCAACAAACATCTGTGACCGTGTGTTGAATTCCTCGCGACGCTTCTCGCTTTCTTCCGCCTCAGTCATGATATCGATGTTCCAGCCGGAAAGCTGAGACGCCAGACGGACGTTCTGGCCGCGACGGCCAATGGCGAGCGAAAGCTGCTCATCAGGCACAACGACTTCAATGCTCTGTTTTTCCTCGTCCAGAACCACCTTGGCTACCTCAGCCGGGGCCAGGGCGTTAACGATGAAACTCGCGGGATCAGTGGTCCATTGAATGATATCAATTTTCTCACCTTGCAGTTCGCCGACGACGGCCTGAACGCGCGATCCGCGCATGCCAATGCATGGCCCGACCGGGTCAATACTGGAATCGTTGGACAAAACAGCAATTTTGGCGCGCGATCCCGGATCGCGGGCAACGGACATAATTTCGATGACGCCGTCATAAATTTCAGGCACTTCCTGGGCAAACAGCTTGGCCATGAAATCCGGGTGAGTGCGGGACAGAAAAATCTGCGGGCCGCGCTGTTCTTCACGGACATCCATGATGAACGCGCGGATACGATCACCATTATTAAAGTGTTCCCGCGGAATCGACTCATCACGGCGCAATAATGCCTCCGCCCGGCCCAGGTCGACAATGACATTGCCGTACTCGATGCGTTTGACCAGACCGTTGACGATCTCGCCTTTGCGCTCTTTGTACTCGGCATACTGGCGGGTACGCTCAGCTTCACGAACGCGCTGGACGATGACCTGCTTGGCGGTTTGTGCAGCAATGCGGCCAAAATCAATCGGCGGCAGAGGATCAACAAGAAACTCGCCAATCTCGGCGTCAGCCTTGATTTTCTGGGCATCACTCAATACCAGTTGTGATACCTCGTTCTCGATTTCCTCCGCAGACTCGACCACTTCCTGATATCGAGCCAGAGCGATTTCGCCAGTCGTACGATCAATGGTGGCGCGAATGTCGTGTTCGTGACCGTATTTTGACCGGCCGGCTTTCTGAATCGCCATTTCCATGGCTTCAATAACCTCGTCGCGATCAATGGATTTATCGCGGGCCACGGTGTCTGCAACTGTCAACAATTCTGGTCGCGCGTATACTGCTTCGGTTTCCATGACTTCTCTCTGTCTGTCCTTTTGAGCGTTACATCAATTTTCGTAACCCGACGCAAACGGCATCGCGTTATGAAAGCCCCTCGTCTGCTGCTGCGGCAATTAGCTTGTCGGTCAGCAAAAGTTTAGCCCGCGCGATATGATCGAACGGAATTTCGAATTCACCTTCTTCAGTCTCAATGGCGATACGCATATCGCGGACGCCTTTAATCGGTCCTTTGAAACGGCGCCGGCCTTCAACCGGCTGTTCAGATTCGACGCGGGCATCAAAGCCGACAAACCGCTCAAAATCACCCAGTTTGACCAAAGGACGGTCTATGCCGGGTGAACTGACTTCCAGCGTATACGCCTTGGCAATCGGGTCTTCCACATCAAGCAAAGCGGCAATCGCGCGGCTAAGAGTGGCACAATCATCAACACCCATACCCGTGCCATCAGACCGTTCCGCCATTATCTGTAACTGAAGACGGTCCGAGCCTTTGAGGTGCGTGCGCACCAGCTCATAGCCCATGTCGATGACAGTGGGTTCGATGATGGCATTTATACGACTGGTCAGGTCCAAATTCCGCAATCCGAATCTATTCTCGCTGGCCTTCAGAAAACAAAAAAGGCGGGCCAGAGGCCCACCTCACCAAACCGTTATACATCGGCCTAACGAGAAACATATTGAATTGATCAGGGGTATACACCCTCGCCATGTCATTTGACAAGAGTATTTGGTTACATACTTCTGGCAACACGCCGGAATTGCAGATACACGCACTTTGCGCCCCTGCTCCGGGCCTTGTTTTCATAGCGCGTTTCAATACTGTCGACCGGTCGCACGCGCCAGTCGTCCGCAGCACCAGCCAGCCACTTAAAGTCAGGGTTATCGGTAACATGAGCCAATGTCCATTGAACATAAGGCATGTGATCGCTGGCAAAGCGGAACTCGCCCTGATCCTTCAGCATTCGCGAAAAAGTATTTAGCGTTTCCGGTTGCACCATGCGGCGTCTGTGATGCCGGGTCTTGGGCCATGGATCAGCATAGGGCAAGTAAATGCGCTGCAGCCTGGCATCCGGCAACGAAGCAAAAAGCTTGTTCACATCATCATCAAAAACCCGGATGTTCGTGAGGTTGCGTTCTTCAATGCTCGACATCAGCGCCGCGACACCATTGACAAAGGGTTCACACCCAATGAACCCGATGTCCGGATAACGCTCGGCCAGAGACGCTATATGTTCGCCACTGCCAAATCCGATTTCCATCCAGTATTCGGACTTTTGCATCCCAAACAGCCGGTCAAAATCCAGGGTTTCCTGATCTGGCGGGACCACGATCCGAAGTCGAGGCAAAACGGTTTCCATGAGCTGGCGTCGCCGGGGGCGTAAAGCGTGCCCCTGACGTCGGCCATAAAAGCGGACGGATTTCTCTATTTCAGACCCGGTGCCGGTTTTGCTCAACTTGCGCCGAATGCGGATTTCAGGTCATCCACAATATTCGTGGCCTCCCAGGAGAATCCACCATCTGGATCGACAGGACGACCAAAATGACCATAAGCAGCCGTCCGCGCATAAATCGGACGACTCAGATTCAGGTGCTCGCGAATGCCTCGGGGTGACAGATCAACACGCTCCGTCAGTACCTTGGACAGCTTGTCCTCATCCACGCGACCTGTACCTGCCGTATCAATGTAGACAGAAAGCGGTTTGGAAACTCCGATGGCATAGGCAAGCTGAATGGTACACTTATCGGCAAGGCCCGCAGCGACAACATTCTTGGCAAGGTACCGCGCGGCGTAGGCGGCTGAACGATCAACCTTGGTTGGATCTTTACCAGAAAAAGCACCGCCACCATGAGGGGCTGCACCGCCATAGGTATCAACAATAATCTTGCGACCGGTCAGACCGGCGTCACCGTCTGGCCCGCCAATGACAAACCGGCCCGTTGGATTGACATAAAACTCGCTTTCGTCGCACATCCATCCTTCCGGCAGAACGGCGGTAACATGGGGTCGTACGATTTCCCGAACTTCTTCCTGTGACAAGTTTTCGGCGTGCTGAGTGGACACCACAACGCTGGTTGCTTTCACCGGCTTGCCGTTTTCGTACTGCAGCGTAACCTGGCTCTTGGAATCCGGTCCCAGTCCTGGTTCGGCGCCGGAGTGGCGCGCTTCCGCCAGAGAGCTCAGAATACTGTGGGAGAAATGGATTGGCGCGGGCATGAGCATGTCGGTTTCGGTGCAGGCATACCCGAACATGATGCCCTGATCGCCAGCGCCTTCATCCTT
>JAJFID010000368.1 GCA_021775325.1 Rhodospirillales bacterium | reverse complement strand
CCACCGTTCCGTCACCACCAATCTCGACTTGGTGTTCTTCGTCCGCAACCAGACCGAGATTAGACAGTTGTTTTGGGTTGATGCGGAGATTGTAGGTACCTGGTGTTACAAAATCGAACAGGAAGAATCCGTCATAGGCGGATCGGATTTCCCGCACAATGTTCCCCTCAGCATCAACGAGTTGGATGAACACGCCGGCCGCTTCCTCCGTCTTATCGACCCATCTCCGGTAAACTGTACCATCTATTTCACCAGTGGTGACAATGGGGAAGTCGACAGACCCAAAACTGCCGGGGCGGGGCACAATCTCAACGCCGCCCGGACTGGCCACCCAGAATGGGTCGTCGAGTGTGCCGTTGTCAATTTCAAGATCGGTCGTCTTGTATGCCTCCAGACCCGTAAGCAGGGCATGTCCGAATTCATCCGTCTGTCCGGGCACTTTGCCGCCGTTGGCCATAAATCCGACGTTCTCCAGGAGCTCGTCACCTTCGCTAAACTGGCCATCCACGTCCAGATCTAGGAAAACCCGGACACCGATCAGGCCAAATTGAGCGATGCCTTGGTTTTCGTGCACAATACCACCGGTCTCCGGGTCGCGGCCCAATGCATATGAGACAGAGACATTGGCTTCCATATCCGTGGGGCTGGTGTAGTCAAAATTCAGACCAATGGCGGCGAGATCGGTTTGCATGTTCAAGCCGACCGAGTATTGCGTTGTATCCTCTGTTTCTGAAAACGTATGTGTAAATCCACTTGATGCCTGATATTTGGGCGAGATATTCCAGGTGCCCGAAACACCGGCGGACTGAAGTTCAGTTATGGGCAGGGTCTGGTACGCTATACTGCCGCTCAACCTAAGCGCACGGTATCGACCACCCAGTAACCAGCTACCGGTCATGGAATCGGATGAATCTCCGTCCGTAACTGTCCGTGTGAAACTGGATGTGTTGGTAATCGATGCATTCCCGATTGCCAGGGATCCGCGATTGCTTAGCGTGCTGGTAGAATCACCCGAAGCGTCACGGTCATGCTTCATTGTAATTGCGAAGGGAAGACGAGGCAGAATTGGAATAACTGATTCGGGTATGGCGCCTTCAATGCGGAGGGAGGAGCTTGTGGATTGAGGGTCGGTGGATTCAGCGATTTGTTCACTAAAATAGTTCCGATAGTGACTATGTTCACCGATGATATTCACACCCAGCAGTGTCGTCTGGGCATTCAGGGAGGCAGCCCATCCACCACCAACCTGGTTAATCAGGTCCACCTTCGAAAGAACGTCGCCAAATGACATTATGCTGTTAACCGAAATGTACTGCTCGGCCCCATCTTCAAATGGCAGTTCCACATAACTGCTGCCGAGAGACAGGTTCTTGTTAATGCCCGTGTTGGCTTCCAGAAGAATACGCCGCTCACCCACTAGGTTTTCGTCCGCATTATCATCACGGACCAAAAACGGTCGATCATGCTGATTAGTCACAAACCGGTAGTGCACTTCGCCGGGCAAAACCTGGCTGGGGCCCACACGGAAGTGTTGAATTTCTTCCCGCTCCTGACCCTGAGGTCCATAAAACACCAGACGCAATACGTTGACCCCGAACAACAAGGGAACGTCTTCAAACGTATACCGTCCGTCCGCCTGGGACGCGGCGAAATCTATCAATACTTCATTCCGGTAGAGCTCCAGGTCCCAACCCAGAGGTAAATCGCCGTCCAGCGTGACTGTGTCAAACTCGGTAGGAACGTCCAGCGGTATGTTGGAGATCAAAATTCCACGGCCCAGCTCTGATCGGGAGATTTCTGACATCTGAGGCATAACCACATCACCCATCTGCGCATCGTTGATGGGAATGCCGACAGGCAGTATTCCAAGCGCTTCACCATCCGGGTCTTTACGTTCAAGGCGAAGGCGAAGGGTATCGAACTTGTCGTTGTTTGTGCCAGCGATGAAAATTTCGGCGTTGCTGTACAGTAAATCGCCCGTCATCGTTACAGAGTGGCCGGTGTCCGTGGTATCAGCGTTGTCGCCTTGTTTGGCAAAAGTGAAATCCATATCCACATCTATGACCGGGACGGAGATCAGCTTGTGGGGGATTTCCAGTTCCTGATAGTTTCTTTCTTCTCCGCCGGTCGTCGACAGGGCGATCGTGCGTTTCCCCTCGCGTGCCAGTCTTTGTTCGACGGGCAGGGGTTCGCGCGATGTGAGGCGAATGAGTAGATTGGACAGATCAAACCCGATATCGATGGGAAACCAGCGAGACAGCAACCGGGTATCCACATAGATATCATCTTCATGAATTTCCACCAACCGCGCGTCAAAGGGCATAACCTTACCTTCAATGACAACCTCACCACGCGCGACGTTAAGCGAAAACAGCTTGTTTTCGCGGATGAACCAACCGTTCGCTGTTCCCGCCAGAGGTTCAACGTCAATAGGGAAATCAAGAATCTGGGACAGATCCCTGAGCGGCATGACGATGCTGCCACCGCTCATGTAGGCAGGCATAGCGTCAACCAGCACCAGTGAATTAAGGCGCATCTCCAGCAATAGCAATTCGATATCGTCTCGTTGAACCGGTGCGGTCGAAGCATCACCATCCGGAGCGGGTTGTTCGGTTCCATCGGATTCTGTTGCCGCCAGCTCGTCACCACGCTCCGGGAGGAGAGATGTTGTTATGGGCGGAGCAGGTGGAGGCGGGATTGCTCTGGGTGGTGACGGAGGTGGTAACTCTACAATGACGCGCTGAACTCCATTCTCGTTTGTGATGTTGGTCGCATCCGTGCTTGTGGGATAAAGGTCTATGACAACTTTTGGGACATCGGCATGTGCGTCTGCCAATGGCGCAATACAGGTCGAAACAGCCAGCGCGGCACTGATCATCAAGCGATGGATCAGCGCCGCGGAACGCGCACACGAACGCGCATGCGCTCCGGGTGGGTGTCCTGAGCGGCATAGCGTTAGGGCGGAAAATTCAATTGCATTACGCAAATCGTCAATCCCTTTTCAGGGCTCTGACGATAGCGAAACATGGTCAAAATAACGTTAAGCATGAATCCGAATGGGCGATGCCTAACTAATTGAAAATAAAAGCCTAGTTGGAGTCAAAATGGTAAACAAATTTGTTACAAAAGGTTACGCGCGTGTCAGGTTACGTTCATTTTTCGTCATATTCTTTTCACCTTCGTAATGTATAAGTGCGCCAACTCCGCAACACAGAACGTAAACTTAGAAGGTGATAAAACATGAACAAGAAAGTTATTATTGTAGCGGGACTGACGGCTGTACTCGCCGGGTTCGGTGTCCAGAACGCATATGCTGCGGATGCAACAGGTACAGGAAACGCGGTTATCGCGGTGCCGATAGGCATTAGTGCCACGAATGACATGGAATTTGGTTCGGTTATAGCCAGTGCTGCTGCTGGTACCGTCGTTATCAGCACCGCCAATGCACGCTCTGTTACGGGCGGTGTTACGGAACTTGGTGGCCTGGAGGAAGCGGCAACATTTGCTGTGAGTGGTGAGCCCAGCGCTTCCTATACAATCAGCTTTTCATCTGGCGATACTTTGACCGGTACCGGAACGCCAATGGCCATCGGATCTTTCACAAATACTTCAACTGGGGTTCTTGACGGCAGTGGTGACGAAGCCGTGAGTGTAGGCGCGACGCTTAGCGTAGCTGCCAGCCAGACAGCAGGTGCTTACACTGGTAGTTTCACAGTTACCGTAGACTATCCGTAACATCAGGGTTTGTTCCAATCGCGACCAACGCATACAGAGGTGTTGGTCGCGATTGTTGTTTCTGAGCCCTGTATCGGGGTATAGTGGCATATGATTTGCCTTGCGATCAGAATCCATGATTTTTGGAAACGCCCGGATTTTACCATCCGCGGTGAACTGACCCTGCGCTGTTTACGATGTCTCGGTATCGCCGCGTTAGTGTTAACATCTTCGCCTTCATTTTCTGCTGACGCCACCAGTTCAGCGAGTGTAGAAATTGAGTTTGACACATCGGGAATTTCTTCAGAGACGGAACTCGTGATTGTCACCCCCGTCGTAGTGCCCGTTGTCGAACTTCCGACAGGCTCTACAACCAACGTCGATGTAGGGGCTCCGATTGCGGAATCGCCCCCTGAGAACGTTGACGCGGTGGATACGTCCACGTCGTCAACCAGCGATAGCGGCAGTATTCAACAACAGTTGCGGGCGGCAGCAATTGCCCGTTCCAGCATTCAGCCCGCACGTTTCAGCGTGTTTGGTAGTCCTAATCAGGTTTTTTCACTCACCATCCCCACGACGGCCACGTCTGCGTCAGGCGGTGAGAATGGCGATGGTGTTACCGTTTCGGACTTCCTGCATGACGCGGGGGTAACCCCCATGGTTGGCGGCGGCGGGTTTACGTCGTTTTCGGTGGGCGCGGGTGCGCAGGCCTCCGCCACCAGTCCTGATGACGGTGGCACGAGCCCTGATGGTGCTGCGGGCGAGGGTGAGGCCGAGAATACCGATGCCTCGGCAAATCCGAAGGACCCATTTGGGTTCGATGCGAACATCCCCGGATTTCTGAGTGTATCTGTTTCATATAATTGAAGTCAGTATGGTCGGATTGTCGGGTTTTATTAACCTTGGGCGTTCTGGAGACACGAATGATATCAGCTAGCAAGATTTTTAAATTTACGTGCGTTGTTTGCCTTGTGATGGGCTCTCAGTTTTTTATGTCGTCAATGGTCAGCGCCCAGTCCCTGGGTGACCTCATCGTGTCTCCTACGCGTATCGTCTTTGAGGACAGGACCCGGGCAGCCAAGGTGTCGTTGTCCAATCGCGGTTCGGCAAGCGCTGTCTTCCGTATTTCATTCGTGGAAATGGCCATGTCGCCGGAAGGACAACTGGTCCGTATTGAGGATCCGGCGCAGGCCGAGATGGTGTCTTCTGACATGGTTCGATATGCCCCACGACAAATCGAAATCGCACCCGGTGCGACCCAGGTCATTCGTCTTTCATTGCGGAAACCAGCCGATCTCGCTGACGGCGAGTATCGTTCACACATGTATTTTCGTGCCGTTCCACCTGAATCGGCGGGGCGCGATGTCAGTGAAGAGTCAGATGATGGTGGTGGCGGACTGCAAATCTCCCTGACGCCTATTTTCGGTGTTTCCATTCCAATCATTGTGCGAAATGGAGATCTTTCTGCCACGGCCGATATTGATGACATTCAGTTACTGCCCGATAGCGAAGACGGGCCATTACGGCTTGATATGCAGCTTGCGCGCGATGGACTGCGGTCCACCTTTGGTGACGTAACCGCCACCTATAAACCTGCAGCTGGCGGAGACCCTGTTATGATAGGGCGTATCGCCAGACTGGCCGTTTATGCGAATGTCGACGCCCGGCGCGTGGTTATGCCGCTGACACTACCTGATGGTCTGACGCTGAACAGCGGCACCATTGACGTATCCTATCAGGCCTCGGAAGAGGACGGTGGCGAGATTATGGGTACTGGATCTGTGACAGTTCAGTAGGGTCCAGACGACCTACCACATTTGC
>JAJFID010000367.1 GCA_021775325.1 Rhodospirillales bacterium | reverse complement strand
CCGGCACTGGCCTCCACGCGTGGTAGATCGTGGTGGCTGTCTGACGTAGCCCTGCCATGGCCCGGTATATGCTTGATGACCGGCAATATGCCACCTTGCAGCAAACCGGTGCACGCGGCCTGCCCCAGCAGGATCGCCTGTTCCACAGAGTGGCCGGCGGCGCGGCCTTTCAGAAACGGGTGGCTGTCGGCCTGTGGGATATCCAGAACCGGCAGGCAATCTACATCCACGCCCAAATCATACAGGTCAGCCGCAATCAGGCGGGCGTTGAGGTTGGCGGCTTCCAGGCCAGCCTTGGGATCGATCAGATGCAGGTCAGCAAATGTGCCGGGAGACGGTACGTCGCGCCAGTGCGGTGGTTTAATTCGCTGCACCCTGCCCCCCTCCTGATCGATGAGGATAGGCGCGTCGTCGCGGCCAATGGTCGTCCTCAGGTCGTTTGTCAGTTCGCGTACCTGGTCCGGCGCATCGACGTTGCGTGCGAACAGAATGAAACCAAGAGGATTGACGTCACGGAAGAAGGATCTCTCCTGATCGCTCAGAACAGTTCCTTCGCAACCATAGATGACGGCCGTTGGATGGCTCATAAATTCACTCTGCCTAATGCTAACCTTACTTCCCAGGCCGGATGACAAGACACGCCACGTTGCGGGCGGCAAGGCTGTCACAGACTGCTTTAGCAGCCTCCTTTGTGCCCAGATTTCCGGCGCGAAGCCGATAATAGATTCCCTGGTCACCACCCAGGTCCACCATAACCACAAACAGGGTTAAGGGGCCCAGAATATCAGGATGAGCGCTTTTCAGTCGTTTCCATTCAGATTCTGCGCTGCCATGTGTGCGCAGGGCCGCCAGTTGAATACGGTACTGTCCGGTCGCGGACGCAACAACGGTGGCAGCAGGCGGTGCTGCTGGCTGAGAGGCCGGGGCAATAGCGGGATCCGGTTCCGGGGCCGTTGTCGGTACAACCGGTTCCGGTGGCGCTACAAGTTCGGCAGCTTCCACGGCTTCTACCGGAACAGGCGGTGGTGGCGGGGCTTCGGGTGCGGATGATGTCGTGTTGGTGACTGTTGAGGGCTCTAGAGCTACAGGCGCCTGTGCGTCCACCACCTGCTCCGCAAGGGCTGGCGTAGCCAGGGGTACGTCTCCGACAGATTCCATAGTCGTCAGGTCAATATTTTCTGGAACCTCGGGCATCTCCGTGGCAACGGGCATTTCCATGGGTTCTTCGGGCGGCGGTAACAGGCTTTCCACATCTGTGCCGGCACCCTCACCATTCAGTCGATCATAAACGAGCTTGTCCCGGTCCGGGACATCCAGCCCGCCCGGGTCTGCTGGCTTGATTTTAACGGGTGACACTTCTGCGCGCACCACCGGCACGTTCTGCTGCTGGCCGAGACCAATTTGATCACCCAGATAATGCCAACCTGCGCCGACACCCACGATCAGGATGACCAAACCCGCCAGCCATCGTCCCCAGTGGCGTTTCGGTGGTCGTGTCTCGACAGGTTCGAACTCCAGTTCATCTTTTGGAACACCAATGCGGTCGTCTTGGTTAGGCGTCATCAGCGCATTTCCTCTACCGGTGTTACTCCAAATATTTCCAGTCCGGACGCGATGACCAGACTGACGCCCCGGATCAGGGCCATGCGGGCACGGGTCAGTTCCCGGTCGCCCTCGACGATAAACCGTAACTGTGTGTTATCTTTGCCCATATTCCACAGGCCGTGGAAACTGGCGGCCAAATCGTTCAGATAAAACGCCACACGGTGTGGTTCGTGCGCAAGGGCAGCACTTTCCACGATACGTGGCCAGTTGGCCATCTGCATGATCAGGGCTTTTTCTGCATCGTCCTCAAGACGTGTTAAATCGGCGTCCGCCAAAGCGTCCGGCTGTAGTTCATGAACACTGAAAGCATCTGCTGCGTGCCGCAGAACCGAGTGGATACGGGCATGAGCGTACTGAACGTAAAACACCGGGTTGTCACGGGACTGTTCGGTTACTTTCTGCAAATCGAAGTCAAGCTGGGCGTCATTCTTGCGCGTCATCATGATAAACCGGAACACATCCTTGCCGACTTTTTCGACCACGTCAGCCATGGTAACGAAATTGCCCGCACGTTTTGACATTTTGAACTGTTTGCCATCGTCCAGCAGATTGATCATCTGGCAAAGCTTCACATCAAGATTACCATCGCCCGCCGTCATGGCTTTGACTGCCGCCTGCATGCGTTTCACATAACCGCCGTGATCCGCGCCCCAGATGTTGATCTGTGTCTTGAAACCACGCTGGTACTTGTCCCAGTGATAGGCAATGTCCGTAGAAAAATAGGTCCAGGAGCCGTCCGACTTGATCAGGGGCCGGTCCACATCGTCGCCAAAGTCCGTTGAACGGAACAGGGTTTGAGGGCGCGGTTCCCAATCTTCCGGTTTTTTGCCTTTGGGCGGCTCCAGTACGCCAGTGTACATGAGCCCCTTGTCGGTCAGGTAATCAAGCGCCGCCTGCACCTTGCCGGTTTCCACCATAGAGCTTTCGAAGGTGAACACGTCAAAACGAATGCCAAGACGATCAAGGTCAGCTCGAATAAGTTCCATCATGGCGTCTATGGCGTAACGCCTGAACACACCAAGCCAGTCGCTTTCGTCCCGGCTCACCCATTGATCACCATCTTTGGCCGCAACATCTTTGGCGGGTGCAACAAGGTATTCGCCGGGATACAGGCCTTCCGGTATCTCGCCAATGTCTTCACCCAGCGCTTCGCGGTATCGCAGATGCAATGATCGCGACAGTATTTCGATTTGCGCGCCCGCGTCGTTGACCCAGTATTCGCGGGTAACGTTGTATCCGGCTTTATCCAGCAGCGCGGCGAGGGATTCACCAATTGCGGCGCCGCGTCCGTGGCCCACATGCATGGGACCTGTGGGATTGGCCGATACGTACTCTACGTTGACGGCTTCACCGCCACCCATATCGGAGGCACCGTAGCCGGTACCGGCACGCAGGATATCAGCGAGTTCGCGAAACCAGATATCATCACTGAGGGTGATGTTGATAAACCCGGGGCCAGCAATCTCCACCTGTGTGACGGCATTATCAGCGCGTAATTTGTCGGCGATGGCTTCAGCCAGTTCTCTCGGTTTTTGTGCTGATGGTTTCGCCAGTACCATGGCGGCATTCGTCGCGACATGCCCATGACTCTCGTCGCGTGGTGTTTCGACGGTGATCCGGCCAAAAGAGAGGCCATCCGGCAAGACACCATCTGTCACCAGCGAATCAAGGGCCGCGACGATGCCATCGCGTCCGTAAGGTTTGTTCCAACACATAGAGTTATTTTTACCAGCCGCAACGAGGGTCGCAAAAGGCTGTTCAGGGTGCGGTATCCTTAAACCAGCCTCAGGAAGTCCTTGCCTGCTCGTCGAAGAGCTGTCGGTGCTCGTCCAACGCATGGCGGTCCGTCATGCCGGCGATGTAGTCGGCAACCAGTTCCGCCGTCCCCTGAGACCCCGGCTCAGCCGCGTTATTCCGCCATTCCGTGGGCAGGCACTCAGGTTCATTGACGAGCAGGTTGAACAGGTCTTTTACGACCCGGCGTGCCTTACTTGTCATGCGGTTCAGCTTGTAATGCCGATACATGTTTTCGAAAAGAAACTTTTTCAATGCAGCGTCATTTTGCCGCATTTTTTCCGAAAAACCGGCAATAGGGCGGGCAAAATGGCGAACATCGGCTGCCGATTCGGGTTTGGCGTCCTCCAGACGTCTGCCCGTCTCCTCGATCAGGTCCGTCACCATGGCACCGATCATCTGTCGTACGGCTTCGTGAATCTGCCGTGACGGCTCGGCATCCGGGAATGCGTGACGGACACCATGAAAGATGGGACCAACCAACGGCACGTCTATAAGATCATCAACGGAGAACAGGCCGCCTCGCAAACCATCGTCGATATCGTGATTGTTGTAGGCAATATCATCGCTCTGGGCCGCAACCTGTGCTTCTGCGCTGGCGTAGGTGTGCAATTCCAAATCCTGCTTTGCGGCATAAACGGTGATACCCCGCGGCAGGCTCGCCGCCACATCGCTGTCATGCAGCAACGGACCGTTATGTTTGACGATACCTTCCAGGGTTTCCCAGGTCAGATTGAGACCATCGAAATCCGGATAACGCTCTTCCAGCAAAGTGACAACGCGCAGAGACTGGGCATTATGATCAAAACCGCCAAACGGTTGCATGGTGTCTTTGAGGGCGTCTTCCCCGGCATGTCCAAATGGCGGGTGGCCAAGATCGTGTGCCAGAGCCAACGCCTCACCCAGGTCTTCGTTAAGACGAAGGTATCGACACACGGACCTGGCGATCTGCGCCACTTCCAGCGAATGGGTCAAACGGGTGCGAAAAAAATCCCCTTCGTGGTTCACGAACACCTGGGTTTTGTATTCCAGTGCGCGAAACGCCGCACAGTGAACAATGCGGTCCCGATCGCGCTGAAAACACGTCCGTGTTGCACTTTCGGGCTCGTCGAACAGGCGCCCGTGACTCTGATCCGGCCGCGAGGCGTACGGTGCCAGCGGAACCGCGTGGAGATTATCGAATTTATGATCGCTCATAGGTATGAAGGTACCTGTCACACGTCACAGGCGCAACGCCCCATCACGCCAATGGCGCAGACTATTTGACTGTGCGCACCACCCGAACCTGGCGTTCTGTATTATCATCAGCAGCGGAAATTTCACCGGTTCCAAAATCTACGATCCAGTTTTTCGTACTGTAATCCATACCACCTGATACGGAGTGCACCGTTACACCGTCGGTATTGGGGAATGCTATGTGGTTGATGGTGGGGCCGCTGGCGCAATCAACGATAAGGGATTGTAACTCCTCAATTTTCGGCAACCGCCAGTCAGTAAAATCTCCAAATTCCTCGGCCCTCGCCGAATTCATGGCGTCCGCACGAATCAGCAATTTGCCGGCACCAACCGAACAGTCATCCGTCGACACCCCTTGCACACACCGCTTCCACATGAGTCCGGTCGCTGTATCCGTGACGGTGCCCGCGTCGTGAACCACATAACGTGAGTCGTCGACGTTGCAATCGGCATGCACCGGAGTAACAACGCCCGAAACCATACTCATCGCGAAAATGAGTACTGGGAAACTGATCTTACGCATAGATACCCTTCTCTCCTGTCGGTGCCGGTTGAGAATAAGCGTTTCCTGTCTGGTCGCCAGTCACTTCATCGCGACCATGTCGGCTCCACCACAACTCGGACAATTGCACCGTTGTCTCATTCGGGATTACCATTGTATCTCGTTCAAATAAATTTACCCGGAGCCAGGTGCATGTCCCACCACCGTAGCAAACCATCCGACGCCACCCATCTCGGTCTGAAAGAGGTGGAACACGCCCTTCCGGCGGCCTGGTATTATGATCCGGCACAATACGCCAACGAAATGCAGGGAATTTGGCAGAAAAGCTGGCTGTATGTGTGTCATGCCAGCGCGCTGGCCGAACCGCTTTCGTATCGCACCATGGAGATTGGCGACCAGAACATCGTTGTGATTCGCGGTTCGGACGGACGATTACGCGGGTTCCACAATGCGTGCCGCCATCGCGGCTCAATTTTGTGCACAGAGCGTGAAGGTAAACTGTCATCCAAACTGATGGTTTGCCCCTATCACCAGTGGTCCTATGCGGCAGACGATGGGCGGTTGGTGCGAACCACATCGTTCGCCGAGCCAGCCGGATTTGAGAAGGCCGATTATCCCCTGTTTCCTGTTGCTGTTGGCGAATGGCGGGGGTGTATTTTTATCCATCTCGATCCTGACGCCGCGTGGTCACCAGAGAGAACCTTCAATCGCACGCCGGAAAACATGAAAAATTACCCGCTTGAAGACCTGGTGGTCGGGCACACGTGGCGGACGGTCATGGATTGCAACTGGAAGACTTTCTGGGAAAACTTCAATGAATGTCTGCATTGCCCGAACATTCACCCGGAACTGGGCGATCTGGTACCACTGTTTCAGCGGCGGATTGTGAACTTCCGCGACGAGCCGGGATGGGAAGCTGACGTGGGTTCTGAAGACCCCAAGCGTTCCGGTGGACTGAAAAAAGGTGCGGAAACATGGTCCATGGATTACAGCGCGCAAGGCAAGGTGTTTGAAAATCTGTCTGAAGAAGATCACGCCCGTGGCTATACATACGCCACCTCGCTGCCCAGTGTATTTGTGGGCGCGTACCCGGACCACATCAGAGCGGTCCGTCTGTTGCCGCTGGGGCCAGAGCAAACGGAGCTCGTATCAGAATGGCTGTTCCTGCCTGAAACCCTGAACGCGCCGGATTACGACATACGAAACGTCGTGGACTTCGGCATTTTGGTCATGCAGCAGGACATTGACGCCTGTGACCTGAACCAGCGCGGCCTGCATGCCGCGCCCCTGAAACAGGGCGTGTTGATGCCTGAAGAGTACTATGTAAAAAGTTTTCAGGACTGGGTGCGGCGCAAGTTGTCAGGATAATGCTTGCATATGACGTGTTACGATCTGATGTCTCAGGGCACTATGGCCCGTTCTCGTATGATGGCGTCAGACAGGCAGTTACTCTTGGTCCGCATTTCCTGTTCAGAAAAAATGGCCTCGCCTGCTTCGGTCCTGATTGAGGCAATCTTTCGTCGCGTCATGCCGACTGCTCGTTTGCTCTCGATGAAGCGGGCTTGCGGGATGATTGTTTCCAGTGGACTGTCAAACCGGATGGCTTCGTAGTATCCACCAACGAGTCCGAGTGCAAGATTGGCACAATCCTGAACTTCGTTTGCAGGGCATGCCTGTTCACACAGAATGGCGGTCGAACGTGCGGCGGGCGCATTCATGACCCACGATGCGATGTCGTCATAGTAAACGTTTTCTACTCCGTAGCGTGGAGTTTGATCTCCCGCCTGATACCCGATATCCACGAACCGCATGGCGTCATAACTGTCATCGGCTTCGGTCGCGTTCACCGATTTTCCAATCATGTGTTCGAGCGCGGCCCTACCTGTGGTCAGGCCATTGCGCGCGTACCGGAAAGCTCGCAGATACGGCATAAGGTCGTGATCAGAGGGTAACTGATGGATCAGGATGTCCCGCTGGTGGTCGGTTCCGTCGACAGCAACCTTACGGACCTTAAAATCAACGGCTTCGGGTTCCCCGGCAGCGATCAAGTCAGTGATACCCGGAATACTGATACCGAGTTCGGTGCTGGTAAATAGTATTCTGGCAAGTGCGTTGCCCGAATCAGCTTCAATTTTCAGCCATCCGGGGCGAAACAAACCTGATGAATGCGCTGGTCGATAGAGGTCATGTCGTTCCGAACGGCTCAGGCCCAGAACGAACCGACTTGGCGCTCTGTCGCTTGATTCGATGCGCGCCACCAGAAACTGTGCAGCCTGATTGCCTGAGTTCGCCAACGCGGCCATGGCTGGCAGGCTGTCGGTATCATTGTCATCCAGCCACAAATCGATGGCTTGTCGCAGACGGGGATCGTCGGCCCCCAGAATTGTCAGTTTTTTTGCTATACTTTGGTCTGAAAAACACACCTGACCCAGCAGGATCACAAACAACACGAGGATGGATCGCATCACACGGCTCCAATTCAAAACGCTTCGAACGATCTCATTGACTCCCGCTCACAACTCTAGATTAACACTGCCATGACCACCGAAATAACAAGCAGGACCGCAAACAGTACGTTGATCATACGCCCGGTTCTCTGGTGTCGCAGGAGACGGGCAAAAACTGCACCGAAAACCAGCCACATTGAATTGACGATGACAATAACACAAAACAGTGCTGCGAGTTTGGCCGCAGCATCCCCGAATGGGTGTTCTGGCACAACAACGACACTGGAATACACGGCACCAATGGCGGCAAAGGCTTTCGGGTTCGCGATGGCCAGCAGATAACCGCCCACAAAGGAAGGCGGGGTTTCGTTTGACGCGTTGACGGCCAGAACAGGTGCTGTGGCAATCTTATAGGCCAAAAACACAATGTAACACAGCGCAGCGGCCGTGAGGCCGGGCAGAACGCCCGGGATTGCGAACAGGATGCCAGTCAGCCCCGTTGCTATCATCAGCAGGACCGTGGCAGTCCCGGCAACAATTCCGGCCAGGTACCAAAAATTTCGGGCGATTCCATACACTGACGCGCTGGCAGCAAGGCTAAGCGTGGCTGGGCCGGGACTACCCATCAGGGGAAAAGCGGCAAGCAGCAACAAAACCAGATTTTCAATCATATCTCAGAGTATTGACTTGTTTCGGGATCGTTCTATGTCACCAGACCAGCGCGACATCATCAATAATCATCTGGGGGCTGGAGCGCCCTTGCCACGTATTGATGCGAAGCTTGCCGGCGACATGGAGCGGTGCACCCCCTGCCCGACTGTTTTTGAGCAGAGCTTCCCCCAGACCTGTTTCCATACATCTGAACGCGATGGCATTCAGGGCTGGTCCGCCCGAGGAATCCTCAATTCTGCATTTGACGTGATCTGCTCCGACCACGTCGGCATAGGCGATGCGGGCCTCGGCGATGACAAAACGCGGTTCTGGATTCCCGACACCGAAAGGCCCGACCTGGCCAAGCGATTCCAGCAGTTCCATATTTGCGCCGGCAGCCTTGACTGCGCCATCCAGCGTCAGCAGAGGCTCAATATTCTGAGCCGCGATTTGATCGCCGATGCGATCTTCCAGAAATGCTCGCAAATCAACCAGTTTTTCCGTTTCCAGCGTGAAACCGGCGGCCATGGCATGCCCGCCGCCCTTGATCAGATGCCCGGCCTGGCGGGCGGCGATGATGGACCGGCCCAGATCGATGCCCTGAATAGAGCGACCTCTGCCTGTACCCAGACCATCTTCTCCCAACGCAATAACGCTAGTTGGCCTGTTGTAACGGTCCTTCTGGCGGCTGGCGACAATACCGATGACGCCCGGGTGCCAGCCA
>JAJFID010000366.1 GCA_021775325.1 Rhodospirillales bacterium | reverse complement strand
CATGGGCAGGGCGTCTGCGGGCAGACCGAATATTTCTGTCACGGCACCAAGCGGTGTCACAATCATGCCCATGGCACCGCTGGCCCGGAACATGGCGACGGCCACAAGGATGGCAACCAGATAGGGGATGATGCGCAACGCCACGCTGAAACCTTCCTTGGCACCCTCTACAAAAGCCTCGTAAATGCGCACGCCACGCCAGACGCCAAACGCCAGCAGGCCGACCATCAGACCGGGGATAATCCAGGGCGCGATAGCCTTGCCGTAAATGACCGTCAGTGGCACCAGACCACCCAGACAGGCCAGCGCCACAAAGGACACCCACGTGGGGTACGCACCGCCCTCTTCAGCGGGTGCATCGTCCGGCATTTCGGTCGTGTCCTGTGCAGGCGCTTCACCGTCATCCGGCGTATCGTCCGGTCCGGCAGACGGTGCCGACCAAAGGCGCTGGCAGAACTTGGCGGAGATGATCGCCACTGTGGTGGAACAGATGGTGGCAAACAGGGTCGTCGGCACGATCCCCGCCGGGTCCATGGAGCCGGACGCCGCACGAATGGCAATGACGCCGGTCGGCAACAACGTCACCGATGACGTATTGATGGCCAGAAACAGGGCCATAGCATTGGTCGCCGTTCCCTTGTTTTTGTTCAGGGTGTTGAGCTGTTCCATGGCCCGGATACCAAACGGCGTGGCCGCATTACCGAGGCCCATGGCGTTGGCAGACATGTTCATGATCATGGCACCCATGGCCGGGTGATCGGCGGGCACTTCGGGGAACAGGCGGATCATCAGCGGGCGTACCAGTCGGGCGATAATAACCAGCAGACCGCCCTGCTCCGCCACTTTCATGAGACCCAGAAACAGCGCCATAACGCCGACCAGACCCAGTGAAAGCTCCACGGCACCGGTGGCGGAATCGATCATGGCACTGCCCAGCACAGCCATGGGCGCATCATCCGCAGACCCGGTCCACGTCACGTGCCGAAAGCCGGCAACACCGAATGCGATGACAATGATGGCAAAAAATATGGCGTTCACGGCAAGTTCCCTCAAGTACTGCGAATCATCTATATTGTCCCAAGAAACTCGGGTTGCTGCCAGTCCATTGATCGGTCCATTTATCCGTCCATTTATCCGTCCATTGAGCGCGGGGGTGGAATTCAGCCAACCGCAGGTTTATCTTTGTACATTGGCTTGCATAACAATCAGCGAGAGAATCCACCCACAATGGTCGCCAACCTCAACATGGACTTCACACAACGTGTGGTCATTGAGACCGAATCACTGGCGTGGGTTCCGTCACCGTTGCCCGGCGTGGAGCGACGCATGCTGGAACGCGAACACGCGGAAAGCGGGCGCGCCACGTCGGTCGTCCGGTACGCACCGGACAGCCATTTCTCGCCCCACGTTCACGGTGGCGGTGAAGAGTTTCTGGTGCTGGATGGTGTGTTTTCCGACGAGTTCGGAGATTTCGGACCCGGTTCCTACATTCGTAATCCGGTGGGATCAGAACATCAGCCCTTCAGCAGGGACGGCTGCACCATATTCGTGAAACTCTGGCAAATGGATGCGGATGATCAGGACTGGGTCCGCACCGATACCCGGAACACCCCGTGGCACCCCGGGCTGGTACCCGGCCTGGAGGTCATGCCCCTGCACAGTTTCGGATCAGAGAACGTGGCCCTGGTGCGGTGGCAGGCCGGATGCCGGTTCACCCGGCATTTCCATGATGGCGGTGAAGAAATTCTGGTCGTGGAGGGCACTTTCGTCGATGAGCAGGGCGAGTATCCAACTGGCACATGGCTCAGAAATCCACCGGACAGCGAACACACGCCCTACAGCGAAGAAGGCTGCACCATTCTGGTCAAGACCGGCCATCTTTGATCTGTAACCCGGGCAAGTGCACGGCACCGGTCATTCCCGACAAACCCGATTGAAAACGGTTGCCCGCGACAATCAAGCAGGCGAACAGAACTGTGGTTTCATGCACAAGAACGTACTGTGGACTACTCGATAAGCCTGTATATCAGTACACTGCAGTCATGGATTCGCTCAGTCTGAAACTCCCGCCTTTGGCTGAGGCTGATTACAGTGGCGTCCTGGCTGGCAAAACGTGTTTTGAAGCATGAGAACGCTCGCAAGGACTTTCCGAGGGTAGGTGGTTATGACACCGGCGCGATTATTTGGCATACTTGATCGAACCGGCTCTGCATACACTCAGGATAGAATATGCCGACAATAAGCAACAGCACACCGTTGATGTCACTTTCAGCGATCGCGCTGGATACGGAAACAACAGGACTGGATGTCAGATCTGCGAGGATCGTGCAAGTTGGCGCGGTTCGCATCGCATTCGGCGCGTTGAAGCCCACGGAAATATTTGACGAACTCGTTGCACCCGGGGAACCAATCCCGCCACAGAGTACGGCGATTCACAACATCCGAGATGAGGACGTGCGCGATTCCAGAACGTTTGCAGACGTAAAGAAAGACTTTGAAAATTTCACGAGTAATGCCGTGATCATCGGACACAGCGTGGGTTACGATCTTGCGATTCTGATGCGTGAGTATGGCCGTCTGAAATCAAAGTGGGTGCGACCGCGCTCACTGGACACCATGGTTCTTGCCCAGATCGCCAACCCGACACTTCCCAATTACTCGATTGAGGCGGTATCAACCTGGCTGGGCATCGAGACGCAGGGTCGCCATACGGCCATCGGTGATGCCACGACGGCGGCCCGTATCTTCCTGGCGCTTGTCCCACTCCTGAGGACGAAGGGTGTACGCACGCTGGCTGAGGCCGAACGATCGAGCCGGTCGCTTGGTGACATTCTCCACCGGCACGAGAACGCAGGATGGCTTGAGCCGTCCATCGATCCCGCGATTCCGGCTGGCGTTACCGCCAACAAGGTGGCGCAGATCGACAGTTTTCCGTTTCGACACCGGGTCCGAGATGTCATGTCTGCGCCGCCTCTTATCGCCGAGGCCGGTTTGTCCACCGTGGAGCTTGCCCGCCTGCTGACGGACAATGAGGTCAGTTCCATCTACCTCAGGTCCGCGAAGACAACACAGGATATGGGAATCGTCACGGAACGGGACCTGATGCGTGTTCTGACGAGCCCGAACCCACTGGACCTGTGCGCGGAAGACATCATGAGTGCACCGATTCACTCGGTACCGGTAGATGCCTATATCTATCAGGCAATCTCGCTCATGCGACAGTTGGGGATTCGTCATCTGGGAGTAACCGACGATGACGGCGAACTCGTCGGTGCACTTTCGAGCGGTGATCTTCTGAAACTGCGTGCCGGCGACGCGATCCTGCTCGGCGATGAACTGGCCTCAGCGCAAGGCATTGCGGCGCTTGCCGCGACCTGGGCACGTATACCGGTTCTGGCCCGGAAACTGTTCGACGAACACGTGTTTTCACATGACATCGCCTCCATCATTTCCGAAGAGCTCTGCATGGTCACAAAACGTGCAGCGGAAATCGCCGAGGCGCGCATGGTCGAGGATGGGGATGGATCGCCACCCGTCCCCTACAGCCTGCTTGTCCTGGGCTCCGGGGGGCGTGGCGAAACGCTTTTGTCGCCGGATCAGGACAACGCGATTATCTATCAGTCGGGCGAGGCGGACGGCGTCGAGGATCAATGGTTCGCAAGATTTGGCAAGCACGTCAGCGATATTCTGAACGAGATTGGTATTCCCTATTGCAGCGGCGGGGTCATGGCCTCCAACAAGAAGTGGCGCCACAGTGCGACGGACTGGAAAACTGTCATTGACGGCTGGATCGCCGCTTCAGAAGCGACGGACCTGGTTTATGTGGACATCTTCTACGATTTCCGCTGCGTTCATGGTGACATGCCACTGGCTCAGGAAATCCGGCACTATGCACAGGCGTGCGCGCGAAACTCACCCGCCTTCCTCATGAGTCTGGCCCGGTTGACGATGCAGGCTCAACCGCCGCTCAACTGGCTCGGTCGCATCAGCACGAAAGGCGGCTTTCTGGAAGTGAAACGGAATACTTTACTGAACCTGACCGGCGGTGCCCGGACACTCGCGCTCAAACATGGCGTCCAACGGCGCGCAACGCGGGACAGATTGCTGGAAGTCCAGAACAGAAGCGATATTCCAAAGGAAACGCTGGACAATATCATCGAGGCGCACAAACTTCTCCTGGGCGAAGCCCTTCAGCAACAGCTCATCGATATCGAACATGGCATTCCGCCGTCATATCGAATTGAACTCAAACGGTTGCCAAAACGGCGCAAGGACCAGTTGCGCTGGGCCCTGAAACAGGTGGATTCCTTGAAACCTCTCATGGGCGTCCAGACCTGAGTGAGGTGCCCCTGTCGACTGGTTCACCGTCAATGTCCGTCAACGGGAAAACAGTGCTGGATGCGAACAAGAAACAAATGAGCGAGGTCCCCAGAGTGTCCCAGACGGGTTGCACTGCGGACGGACAAGACACGGGCACGACACCTGAACAGACCGGCATCTGAGTCTTCCGTTTCACTTAATTTCGATTGGACTCTGTCCAACGACGGTCACTACAATCAGGCAGCGAACTGAAACCTTTGACAGATAAAGAAAAGGAACACGATATTATGAGTGAACCCGTTGTAGCCCAAAAATCACCGATGCCCATCGATGTCGAGGCGGGAAAGAAATATTTCTGGTGTGCCTGTGGCAAAAGCAGCAAACAGCCATTCTGTGATGGCAGTCATTCAGGTACAGGCCTGTCGCCAACCATGTATGAAGCAACGGAAAGCAAGCGTGTCTTCTTCTGTTGCTGTAAACACTCAAAAAAATCACCAATCTGCGACGGCACCCACAACAGTCTCTGATATCTGCGCGTACCCCACGAGCAGGCGTACCTGGAAATCGCCAGCCGTTACTGCCGACCAACTAAAGCATTTCCGGGTTATTCTGGGTCATTCGCTGGGGAAGGCGGAATGCTACACCCACCGAAACACGATGAAAGTCCAAATCACGGAAATGACGAGAGCACCCCACAAAGGAGTGCTCATGATTGCCAGCCAGGCCAGAAAGATAAAGGCGCTGCCAAGCAGGCTGATAAAAAGTCGATCGCCGCGCGTGGTATCAATCAGGAATATGCCGCGACGCGGGTCGCCGCCGGGTCTCTTGTACTCCCAGATACACATTGTCGTTATGCACGTTACAATGAACAGGAAAAACGCTGCAGTGGGCCATGTCCACGCCATCCATGACAAACCCATCATCTATCTCCTATCGACAGTTACACACGCCCAAGGGCAAAGCCCCTGGCGATATAGTTTCGTACAAAGTAGATCACGAATGCCCCCGGGATAATTGTGAGCGAGCCCGCCGCAGCCAATAGCCCAAGCTCATACCCGGACGATGACGCGGTGCGGGTCATGGTTGCCGCGATTGGTTTTGCGGCCACAGCAGTCAAAGTCTTACCCAACAATAACTCCACCCACGAGAACATGAAGCAGAAGAAACATGCAACGCCGATGCCTGCGGCAATTGTCGGCAGGAAGATTCTGACGAAGAACCTCGGAAACGAATAACCATCAACATAAGCGGTTTCGTCCAATTGTTTCGGAACCCCGGACATGAAACCTTCCAATATCCAGACAGCCAACGGCACATTGAACAAAGTATGGGCCAGCGCGACGGCAAGGTGCGTATCGAACAGGCCTACCGCGGAATAAAGCTGAAAAAAGGGCAGAGCAAAAACGGCCGCTGGTGCCATACGGTTGGTCAGTAGCCAGAAGAAAAGATGTTTGTCGCCCATGAAACGGTAACGTGAGAAGGCATATGCGGCCGGCAGTGCCACGGCCACGGACAAGACCGTATTGATGCTCACATAAATCAGTGAGTTGACGTACCCCATATACCAGGTTGGGTCCGTGAAAATCTTTTCATAGTTAGCCAGTGTAAAGTCCTGCGGCCACAGTGTGAAAGAGCCGAGGATTTCATTCGTGGACTTGAATGACATGCTGACGAGCCAATAGATTGGCAACAACAGAAACAATATGTAGATCGTGGGAATAAGCCAGCTTGACCGTTTCATCACTGTTCCTCGTCACGCATCATGAGAGTATAAAAAACCCAGCTCAGCAGCAGGATCACGAGAAAATATATCAGCGACATTGCCGCTGCCGGACCCAGATCAAATTGCCCAAGGGCTATTTTCACCAGATCGATTGAAAGAAGTGTCGTCGAGTTACCGGGTCCGCCACCCGTCAGAACAAATGGTTCCGTATAAATATTGAAGCTGTCCATAAAACGTAGCAGGACGGCAATCGTCAGCACGCGTTTCATCTTGGGCAATTGAATAAAACGAAAAATTGCCCACGACCCTGCGCCGTCTATCTTTGCCGCCTGATAATAGGCATCAGGAATTGATACCAGACCGGCATAGGCCAGCAGGACCACCAGTGAGGTCCAGTGCCAGACATCCATGAGAATCAACGTAAACCACGCGTCGCCGATTTGACGTGTGAAGTTGTAATCGATCCCCAGTGAATTGATCATACGCCCGAGCATGCCAATATCCGGCAACGCGAAGATATTCCACATTGCGCCCACCACATTCCACGGAATGAGCAAAGGCAGAGACATCAGGATCAGGCAAACTGGAACCCAAAACCCCTTGCGAGGCATTGCCAGAGCAATAATTACACCCAGCGGAATCTCGATCAGCAGAATTGTAAAAGTAAATGTCAATTGCCGCATCAACGAGTCATGAAAACGCTCAGAATGCAGTATGTCTTCAAACCAGATCACGCCCGCCCAGAAGAAGGTGTTGTCTCCAAAGGTCTCTTGTACGGAATAATTGACGACGGTCATTAACGGGATGATGGCGTTAAAAGCAACAAGCGCGATTACCGGCAGCACGAAGAACCAGGCTTTTTGATTGATCGTCTTGTTCATGAGGCTTGCCCTCCTTCCATCAACCACCCATCACCATAGACATAGGTACGGTCCTCAGTGAACGTCAGGTGGGCATTGTCAGCAGGTACATTTTCGCCATCATCGATAAGCAGTTTAATGGTGTGGTTCTGGAACCTGGTTTCTACAATTTTAAATCGCCCGGCATCACTGACACGCTCCACTGATACAGGAATACCCTGATCCCCAAAATGTATGAATTCCGGGCGCAGACCAATTTCCTGCTTCCTGGTATCACCCTTGACGAAACCCTTGTTTGCCACTTCTACCTTAACACCACCAACCACGACATTTTGACCATCCACGTCACAGGGCAAAATATTCATGCCGGGAGACCCGATGAAGTTTCCAACGAATGTATGTTGAGGGCGCTCGAAAAGGTCTTCCGGTGTACCAATCTGAACGACCTGTCCGAAATTCATGACGACGACCTGATCGGCAAATGTAAGGGCTTCGGTCTGATCATGAGTAACATAGATCATTGTTGTATTAACCCGCTGGTGCAGTTCCTTTAGTTTGGAGCGCAACTGGGATTTGAGGTGCGGATCAATAACGGTTAACGGTTCATCGAACATGATGACATTAACGTCCTCACGGACAAGTCCGCGCCCCAGAGATATTTTTTGTTTTCCATCTGCCGTCAAACCGGACGCCCGGCGGTTCAGCATGGGGGTGAGTTCGGTCATCTCAGCAATTTCGGTGACACGTTGTTTTACACGGGATTCGTCTACGCCTCGATTTCGCAACGGAAACGCCAGATTGTCATAAACGGTCATCGTGTCGTAGATGACTGGAAACTGGAAAACCTGCGCTATATGTCGCTGGTCGGGTGGCAGATGCGTTACATCGTCTTCACCGAAAAGGACTTTGCCATGACTCGGTGTCAGCAAGCCTGATATGATGTTGAGCAAGGTGGTCTTCCCACAGCCCGATGGTCCCAACAACGCATAGGCACCGCCGTCTTTCCACTCAACATCCAGTTGTTTCAGCGCCCAGTCGTCATCAGCCGTCGGTTTGTCCGTATAACTGTGACGCAAGTCTTGTAATGTAATTTTAGCCATACACGTTTTCCAAACCTGGTATCGACGCGTTTTCAGACAGAAATCGTTTTCTCATGTTCGTCAAAATACAGTCCGTGAGAAATATCCACATAAAAGTGTGCAGTTGAACCAACATCATAGGGATGGATACCCGGAGACTGGGATATCCAGTTATTATCGTTCATGCGGAAATGCACGACGCTTTCCGATCCACTGATCTCGGTAATTTGTACGGTGCCATCAACCTGAATGGGCGTGTTCCCTGTTTCCTGTATCGTCACATGGTGGGCACGTATGCCAAATGTGTAGGGACCATCTTTCAACCGCGCAAGTTCACCGGCAACATTCCAGGATATCCCCGGGCTCAGTCTTATTTCATTGCCAGCCTTTAATACGCTGGTGGTGTTTATGGGTGGTTCCGAGAACACTCTCGCCGAAACAAGATCGTTGGGCTCCCGATAGACTTGACTGGACGGCCCGAACTGCGTCACCCGACCTTCGTGCATTGCCGCCGTGTGGCCGCTGAAAAGCAGGGCTTCCATCGGTTCGGTCGTCGCGTATACAACAACGCAGTTTCTCTCTGCAAGCAACCGGGGGAGTTCATCGCGTAATTCCTCGCGTAATTTGAAATCCAGATTGGCGAGGGGTTCATCAAGCAAGACCAGGCTCGCGTCCTTGACCAGGGCACGTGCCATCGCAATGCGCTGCTGTTGCCCACCTGACAACTCTGATGGACGGCGGCCTAACATGGGGCTTAGTTTCAACAGGTCCGCAATATCGCCAACACGTTTTTTGATTTCGCCCTCACCAATGTTGGCGACACGCAGGGGCGAAGCAATATTTTCATAGACTGTAAAATTGGGGTAGTTGATAAACTGCTGATATACCATCGACACATTGCGTTTTTGCACGGCAATGTTGGTTACATCTTCACCATTAAAAAAGATAGACCCGGTGCTGGCTTTATCCAGGCCAGCCATGATTTGCATAAGGGTTGTCTTGCCAGCCCCTGTTGTCCCGAGAAGGATGTTAAAGCTGGCAGAGTCAAACACCAGGTTAGTCGGATAGATATGGGTTTCCCCACCCACCTGCTTGCTAACCTCTTTTAACTCCAGTGACATTGGTCAGTTTCCATAATTTGCTGGATAGTGTCGAGGAGATCAATTCGTCTCACTTTTTTTCAAAAGCTCTTTGTCGGTATATAGCTTTTGAAAAAAAGAGTTCCTCCGGGGCGCGATGCCCCGGAGGAAGTTCGTGATATCAGTTGGGAGATTAATTGGCCGCCCAGCGTTTGATCAATTCATCATAATCAATTGTTTCACCCTGAGGCTTTTCATTTGCCAGCTTCGCTTTCGCGCCGCCTTTACCCAGCCATGCTGATGCATCCTGCTCATCATTCAAGCGTGGACCACAGCCACCGTAAGTTCCGTTCGCTTCGTCTGCACGCTGCATACGACCCATTACAGTATCCATTTCGCCAGCTAAACGATCCATGGCTTGTTGCGGCGTGAATGTGCCGGAGTTTACATCCCCGATATTCTGCCACCACAACTGTGCCAGTTTTGGATAATCAGGAACGTTTACACCGGTCGGTGACCAGCGAACGCGGTCAGGAGAGCGGTAGAACTCCACCAGGCCACCCAACTGAGGAGCCCGTTCGGTGAAGGACTCATGCCGTATGTCGCTATCACGGATTGGTGTCAGGCCAACATGGGTCTTTTTGAGCGAGACTGTTTTGGAGACGACAAACTGTGCATAGAGCCACGCGGCTTTACGACGCTCAAGAGGTGTGGACTTAAACAGTGTCCATGAACCGGCATCCTGATAACCGAGCTTTTGACCATCCGTCCAATATGGACCATGGGGCGAGGGTGCCATACGCCACAGAACATTGCCATCCGCATCCACGGTGTTGTTACCGTCTGCCTGAGACGTAACCATGGAAGCCGTGAAGGCTGTATACCAGAAAATCTGCTGAGCTACGTTGCCTTGTGATAGCGCAGGAAGAGACTGATAGAAGTCATAATCGGCAGCACCTGGAGGCGCATACTGACGCAGCCATTCATCCCATTTACGGATTGCGTAGACCGCCGCAGGGCCGTTGGTTCCGCCACCACGCGTTACAGAAGCTCCGGCAGGATTACAGGAGTCCTCTTCCATGCGAATGCCCCATTCATCAATCGGACGACCGTTCGGCAGGCCCTTCGACCCGGCACCAGCCATGGAAAGCCATGCATCGGTCATGCGCCAGCCGAGATCAGGTGCGCGTTTGCCGTAGTCCATATGGCCGTAAATCCGCTGACCATCGATTTCCTTCACGTGAACCGAGAAGAACTCTGCAATATCTTCATAGGCAGACCAGTTCACAGGAACACCAAGATCATAACCATAGATGTCTTTGAATTTGGCCTGAAGGTCAGGGCGGTCGAACCAGTCTTTGCGGAACCAGTACAGGTTCGCAAACTGCTGGTCCGGCAATTGATACAGTTTACCGTCGGGTCCGGTGGTAAATGATATGCCCATAAAATCATCGATATCCAGCGTCGGCAGGGTTACGTCCTTACCTTCACCAGCCATGAAATCAGTCAAATTCACGGCCAGTTGAAGGCGTGAATGTGTGCCGATAAGATCGGAATCGTTGATATACGCATCATACAGATTGCGGTTGGTTTGCATCTGGGTCTGGACTGCCTGAACCACTTCGCCTTCACCAAGCAACTGGTGATTGACCTTTATGCCGGTGATTTCTTCAAATGCCTTGGTCAGCGTCTTTGATTCATATTCATGCGTCGGAATAGTTTCCGAAAGCACGTTGATTTCCATCCCGGCAAATGGTTTGGCTGCGTTAACAAACCATTCCATTTCGCTCATCTGATCACTTTTTGAAAGTGTGGATGGCTGGAATTCACCTGACACCCATGTCTCTGCCTCAGCCATCCCGGCGTTTGCAATACCGATACTGGATAGCATGGCCATAGACATAGCTGTCGCCATAAGCAACTTCTTCATAAGTCTGGTCCTCCGCTGAATTTTGACAATTTTCGAGACTCTTGCGTCTTAATTTTTAGCGCCTAGAAATGACGCGTATACACTAGAATACGAACACATACGAATGTCAATCGAAAAAAAACTCTTGAGATAATGACAAAAACGAATAAATATGAACATCTATGAGGATGAAATGAAGTTCCTGAACGCTCGCCAACAGCAAATATTTGACCTGGCTAAACAGCAGGGGCGTGTTGATGTGGAAAATCTGGCCGAGCACTTCGATGTGACATCCCAGACCATCCGCCGGGACCTGAACGAGTTATGTGAAATGAAACACCTGGGGCGCGTCCACGGCGGTGCCGTTTATCTTTCTGGTGTATCCAATTTTGCCTACACTTCCAGGCGTTTGATTGCGGTGGAGGGTAAAAATCGTATTGCTCAGGCCACAGCGGAAATTATCCCTGACAACGCTTCCGTCATTCTGAACATCGGCACCACAACCGAACAGGTTGCCCATGCCCTTTGTAAACACAAAGGGCTGCTGGTCATCACAAACAACCTGAATATTGCCAATATTCTGCTGGAAGAATCAGAAGCCGAAGTCCTGATCGCCGGTGGCACGGCACGGCGCGCCGATGGCGGAATTATTGGCGCAAGTGCCGTCGAATTCATCAGTCAGTACAAGGCCGATTATGCCGTCGTTGGTGTTTCAGCCATCGACGAGGACGGCTTGTTATTCGATTTTGATGATCGCGAGGTGCAGGTCTCCCGGGCGATCATCGATCATGCCCGACACGTCATCCTGGTGAGTGACGGCATGAAATTCGAACGCAAGGCGCCCGCGTGTATTGGACATATCTCCAGAATAGACACCTTTGTTACAGACTTTAACCCGCCACCAGGGTTTGCCGAGATTTGCTCGGCAAATGGCGTCAAAATTATTGCCACAGAAGAAACCCCGGAGTCACAAACAGGTTTGGCGGATGAATAACGCGCAGGACGTTTTTGACATCTTTATCGTTGGTGGCGGCATCAATGGTTGT
>JAJFID010000365.1 GCA_021775325.1 Rhodospirillales bacterium | reverse complement strand
GAAAAAAACAACACGGAACCCACAACCAGCAAGGCTTCTGGTCGGAACGCGTCCGTGCCGGGCTGAAGGACAATCAGAGCGCCCACAAAACCCACAAAAACAGCAGCCCAGCGGCGAATGCCGACGTGCTCTCCCAGCAAGGGAACAGATAACAATGTTACGAAAAGAGGTGCGACAAACGCGACCGCAATAACCTCCGCCAGGGGCATGAGGTTTATGGCGCTGAAAAACAGCCCGAGAGCGGAGACGATCAGACAGGCACGCAGAGCATGAGCATAGGGATGACGGGTGCGCAGCGCATCAATACCTGATCGCCACACCAGATATGCAACAGGCAGGGCACCAAATGCGTAACGAAAGAACACGATCTCGTTTGGCGGGAAGCCCATCTCGCCATACCATTTCGCAATCACGTCCGTCATGGCAAAAAGGAACACCGCGCAGACGATCGCCAGAATACCCAAACCCCGCCGTTCAGGTGTATCGGCGGTCCCCATGGTCGCGGTGATTGAAGGTCGTTTGGTTCCGTGGATTGCCATGGGACAAGTTGCTATCACCGATTCAAACCAGTGGAAATCACTTATCAAACAACAGAATGTTTGGCGGAAGCAACGCCATGCGCCTGCAATTGATTATGCCGTCCTGACCGCATGAATGAACGAGCGGATCAGACTGTCGTCTTTCACACCGGGGGCGGATTCAACACCGGATGAGACATCCACGGCGCGGGTCCCGCTGATCTTCAGCGCCTCGCCCACATTATCGGGTGTAAGACCACCGGCCAGCATCCAGGGTTTGTGCAAATCGAGCCCCTGCAACAGCGTCCAGTCAAAGGAAATGGCATTGCCGCCGGGGCGGTCCGCGCCTTTTGGTGGTTTGGTATCGAACATGAAACGATCCACCACGTCTTCGTAAGACGCCGCCGGAACCAGATCGGACGCTTCTGCAACGGGCAATACCTTCATCACCGGCAGGTTGAATGTCTTGCGGATTTCTGCCGCGCGCTGCGGCGTTTCTTTGCCATGGAGCTGGATCAGGTCAAGCGGCACGTCCGCCAGCACGCCGCCAATGTAGTCGTTGCTGTCGTCAACAAACAGTCCGGTGCGTATCACACTGCCCGGCACCTGTTTGGCCAGTTCCCGGGCCACGTGGTTCTGCACAAACCGGGGGGATCGTGGGAAAAAATTGAAGCCCAGAAAGTTCGCACCATGGCGCACCGCCGCATCAACACTGGCCGGGGTCGACAGACCGCATATCTTGATTTCGGCGTCCACTTAAGCACCCAGTTCTTCTGCGATACGCCCGGCGGCCACAGCGGGATCGTCGGCGCCGGTAATCGGTCGTCCGATGACAAGATAGTCAGCGCCGCGTTCCACGGCCTCAGCGGGCGTCATGACCCGCTTCTGATCGGCGCTCAGAGTCCAGGCGGGACGAATGCCGGGCACCATCAGCCTGAACTGAGGGCCGCAGGCTTCACGCAACACGTCAATTTCCCTGGCCGAACAAACCACACCGTCAATGCCGTTGTCCTGCGCCAGTTTCGCCAGTCTGAGGACCTGATCGCTGGCGCTGCCGTTAATGCCGGTGGCGCGCAAATCCTCATCGTCCAAGGATGTCAGCACCGTAACGGCAAGCACCAGCGGGCGTTGCTCACCGGCTTCGGCAGCAGCAGCCACCGCAGCCTGCAGCATGGCGGCACCGCCCGACGCATGGACATTCACGAATGCGGGTTTGAGCGGCAACGATGCCCGTACGGCACCGGCCACCGTGTTGGGTATGTCATGCCATTTCAGATCAATGAACACGGGCATGCCGACGGATGCAACCGCACGAACGCCATCGGGTCCATTTGCCGTGAAGTACTCCTTGCCGACCTTGGCACCACCGACCTTGCCCACCAGATCACGGGCAAGGCCCACAGCGCGAGCCGTTTCAGTGGTATCGAGTGCGACAAAAATGCGGTCTGTGGGCACCATGGGATCGTTCCTTAAGTGTGTGGTGCGACCTTATACAGTCAAGCTCTCTCGAAAGCCAGTTTTGCCGCAGCCAGATCTTCGATAGCGGTTCCGGCAGACTTGAAAACCGTAATTTCGTCATCAATCTCACGGCCTGACACCTCACCCCGGCACAAGTCGAACAGATCACCTGATATACTTTCCGGATCCAGCGCGCCGGATTTGACGGCCTGAACGATATCACCGCCTTCATTGAGTGCGCCATCCCGCGTGTCCACAAACACGCGCGCGCGGCGCATGCATTCATCATCGGACTCACGCATGTCGGACCTGAACGCGCCAACCAGATCAAGATGCTGGCCCGGCCGTAACCAGTCGCCGAGTATGATCGGTTCCCTGGAAAGCGTTGCACAGGAAACAATGTCGGCTTCGGCGACAGCGCTCTTCAGGTCTTCCACAACGGAAATGCTGCCAAAACCGTCGCCTTGCAGGGATGCCGCCAGTTTATTCGCCTTGTCAGCACTGCGCCCCCAGATCATCACGCTGTCAATGGGCCGGGCGCACGCATGGGCGCGGATCAGATTGGGTGCCATCACGCCGGTCCCGACCATGAGCAATGACCGGGCATCTTTTCGGGCCAGATGCCGGGCCGCCAGTGCGGAGGCGGCGGCTGTTCGCCTGCCCGTCAGTTCTCCGCCGTCGACAACTGC
>JAJFID010000364.1 GCA_021775325.1 Rhodospirillales bacterium | reverse complement strand
CGGCGAGCGCCGCATGATCTTTACGGCCCTGCATGAAGCATTCTTCACCTATATCAAAGTGGCTTTTTTCGCCGCCATTTTCATTGCCTTCCCGTTTATTGCAATCCAGATCTGGGCGTTTGTCGCACCCGGCCTCTATCGTGACGAAAAGATGGCTTTCGCGCCGTTTCTGGTTGCAACTCCCATCCTGTTTTTTATGGGCGGTGCGCTGGTCTACTATTTTATTTTCCCCATGGCCTGGACGTTTTTCCTGAGTTTTGAAACAGGGGGCGACACCGGCACGTTACCGATTCAGCTTGAGGCAAAAGTAGATCAGTACCTGTCACTGGTGATGCGCCTGATATTTGCATTTGGCCTGTGTTTCGAGTTGCCGGTGATCATGACCCTGCTTGGCCGCATTGGCCTGGCCACGTCGGCAGGCATGCGCGCCAAACGCAAGTACGCCATCGTCGCGGCATTTGTCGCGGCTGCCATTCTGACGCCACCTGATGTCATTTCCCAGATCGGCCTCGCCATCCCCACCATACTTCTTTACGAAATTTCCATTCTTAGCGTGCAAATAGTGGAAAAGAAGCGTGACGAAGAGGTCACGGACGATGATGATAGTGACGACGATTCGGATGAGGTTGAAGATGAGCCTGATGACGAGTCGGAAGATAACAAGGACGCGACAGACGGCGAAGGCGGCCCTCCAACACCAGCCTGAGCCTGACGCGAAGGCACAATGTTCGACATAAAATGGATACGTGAAAACCCGGACGCCTTTGATGAAGGGCTGAACCGGCGCGCGCTGGCGCCCATGGCGGCAGACCTCATTGAAATGGATCGCATCAGGCGCGAACACCTGACCACGGCGCAGGAGATTCAGGCCGAGCGCAACAGACTTTCAAAGGAAATCGGGCAAGCCAAGTCACGCGGTGAAGATGCCAGCGACATCATGGCTAAGGTCTCCGAGAGCAAGCAAGCCGAGAGCCGTGCAGAAGAATCAGCCAAAGAAGCCGAGATCACCCTGAACAATGCTTTGTCGGGCATTCCCAACCTGCCGTTTGATGACGTACCGGTTGGTGCGGACGAAAGCGCCAATGTCGAAGTGCGGACATGGGGCGAGCCCCGGCCATTCGATTTTGAGCCCAAAGAGCATTTTGACATTGGCGAGACGCTGGGCCTTATGGATTTCGAACGCGCCGTCAAGATTTCCGGCGCACGGTTTGTGCTTCTGACGGGCGCACTTGCCCGCATGGAACGCGCACTTGCCGCATTTATGCTGGATATCCATACCCAGGAAAACGGCTACACCGAGGTTAATCCACCTGCATTGGTCAACGACGACACCATGTATGGAACGGGTCAGTTACCAAAGTTCGCCGATGATCTGTTCAGGACGGAGGAGGGGTTCTGGCTGATACCGACCTCGGAAGTGCCGCTCAGCAACATCGTCCGCGGTGAAATTGTCGATACCGAAAGCCTGCCGCGCCGTTACACCGCCCAGACATGGTGCTTCCGCTCGGAAGCCGGTTCTGCCGGGCGTGACACGCGCGGCATGATTCGCCAGCACCAGTTTACCAAAGTCGAGATGGTCAGCGTCACGGCACCGGATCAGTCCATGGATGAGCTGGAACGCATGACCGCGTGCGCGGAAGACATCCTGCAACGGTTGGAGCTGCCCTATCGCACGGTCGTGTTGGCCACCGGTGATATGGGTTTCGGGGCACGCAAGACCTATGATATCGAAGTCTGGTTGCCCGGTCAGGATCAGTACCGCGAAATTTCAAGCTGTTCCAATTGCTGGGATTTTCAGGCCCGTCGCATGAACGCCCGATGTCGGGCCAAAGGCGAAAAGGGGACCGAATTCGTGCATACCCTCAATGGCTCAGGACTTGCCGTTGGCCGCACCTTGATCGCCATCCTCGAAAATTACCAGCACGCAGACGGCACAGTCACCGTGCCCCATGCATTACGCCCTTACATGAACGGGCTGGAAGTCATCAACCCGGCATGAGCACCCATACCTTTATGGACATTTCCAAGGCCCGGGTCCTGATTTCCAACGATGATGGCATCCATGCGCCGGGCCTCAAAGCACTTGAAAAGGTCATTAAGTCGATAGCCCGCGAAGTGTGGATTATTGCACCAACAGAAGAACAAAGCGCCGCAGGGCATGCGCTTACACTGCGTCGACCGCTGCGCATCAGCAAACGTGGGCCACGCCGGTTTACAGTCGATGGCACGCCGACGGATTGTGTGCTGTTGGGCCTCAACGAGATCATGCGTGATAACCTGCCCGACATTATGGTATCGGGCATCAATCGTGGCGGGAATCTGGGCGACGATGTAACCTATTCGGGGACGATCGCAGCGGCTATGGAAGCAACCATCCTCGGGATACCCTCTATTGCCTTTTCACAACATTTTGAGGACGGGCACCCGGTCAAATGGGCCACCGGAACCCACTGGATACCGTCTATCATGAGGAAACTAAAAGGTTTTAGTTTGCCCAATAACTCGTTGTTAAACATCAATTTTCCTGATGTGGCGGCCAAACAGGTCAATGGCATTGGCATAACCCGTCAAGGTGCACGAAAATACAACGATGAGGTTATGACCGGTAGCGATCCGCGAAGCAGACCATACTACTGGATCGGTGCCCAACAACTTGAGACCCGCAATGCCCGGGGAACGGACATGTCAGCAGTTCTTGGTGGCGGCATATCAATTACGCCACTATCTGTTGACCTGACGGATCGAAAGACGTTGAAGTCTCTGAAGAACGTATTTTCCTGAGAGGGATTCTTGAATTCAAGAACAACCCATGTCTGATTCCGAAACAGCGAAAGCGCAGCTTATCCTCGCCGTACGCCAGGGCGGCGTGACTGACGCCAGCGTGCTTGCCGCCATGGAAAGCATTCCGCGTCCCATGTTCGTGCCGCAACCGTTTCAGGATCGTTCGTTTGAAAATGTCGCACTGCCTATCGGTCGGCATCAAACCGTAAGCCAGCCCATGGTAGTTGGCCTCATGACGCAGGCGCTGGAACTCAACGACCGTATGAAGGTGCTGGAGATCGGCACAGGATCCGGATATCAGGCCGCAATTCTCGCCAGACTATGCCGCCGACTCTACACCATGGAACGCCATCCGTCGTTACTGGAAGAAGCCGAGTCCCGGTTCCGGGAACTTCGCCTGACGAATGTAACCGCCGTACTGGGTGACGGCTCAAAAGGCTGGAAAGAGCAGGCACCATTTGATCGCATTATGTTGACCGCAGCGGCCATAGATATTCCGGCCCAACTTGTGGACCAGCTTGCCATCGGTGGCATTATGGTATTGCCGGTGGGCCTGGATGACAGTGATCAACGCCTGATCAAACTGGTCAAAACACCGGACGGTGCAGAAACCGAAGACATGGGCGCCGTCAGGTTCGTGCCCCTGCTGCCCGGCGTTGAGCCGGAGTGAGGTGTGTTTTGAACCCGGCGCGATACAAATGGGCTGCCAACGTCGTGATGGGTGCAGCCACAGTGATCCTGCTGGGGGCCTGTGGAAATCTGGAGTGGCCGCCGCCCGGTTATAATATCAACGGCAACTCAACAGGCACCGTTTCATCGGGCTCCAGCGCCAGTTTTATCAATGCCAGCGCTGTTATCGTCGGAGCAGGTGATACAGTTTATGGTTTGTCCAAACGCCACGGTGTATCTGTACGTGATATCATCGTCGCCAACGAACTACAGGCACCCTACCATCTGATCATTGGTCAGCGTATCGTTCTGCCCCGCGGAACGGTCCACATCGTCAGCAAGGACGAAACCCTGTACGGCATTTCGAAAGTCTACGGGGTCAATGTGTATGATCTCGCCCGCTCCAACAACGTGGGGCCACCGTACATCATCTACGTGGCGCAGGAACTGCGCATACCCGGCACTGGAACCACCGGTTCGTTTTCGCCGTCGATGACTGTCGTACAGCAAGGCACCCCTGCAACGCAGACGACAGTAGCAACACCATCCGAAGCCACTGAATCGACATCGGCGAGCACGACCATGGCTGCTGCTGTACCACCACCCAAACCTGTGCAGGCCATCCCGGCGCCACCTTCCGCCACAGGAGATGGATTCCTGTGGCCCGTCCAGGGGCGAGTTGTATCCAGTTACGGTGCCAAGGCGGAAGGCCTGCGCAATGACGGCATCAACATTGCAGCAGCCGAAGGCAGTCCTGTAATGGCTGTGGAAAATGGTGTGGTCGCGTACGCAGGAAACGAGTTACGTGGATTTGGCAACCTGTTGTTAATCAAGCACGCCAACGGTTATGTCTCCGCCTATGCCCACAATGCCGATTTGCTGGTCAGTCGTGGCGACAAGGTTACGAAAGGTCAATCCATCGCCACGGTGGGCAGTACCGGCAACGTTATCAGTCCGCAACTTCACTTTGAGTTGCGAAAAGGCAAGAAGGCCATTGACCCGCAGACCGTCCTTCCCGCTCGCAATGCCTGAGGTTGATTAACCAAGTGCATGAGTACCGTAGGGCAGGGGTGATCATTTGTCTGTTATGAGCCCCGAATAGATTACCTTCCATCTCTCCAAAATGTCATAATCGCCCTGATATGCAGCAGATTCTCACAGGTATCTTGTTCCTGACCGGGTTGGCTTTAGCCGCGCCTGCCGCAGAGGCATTTGAAGATGACCAGATACCGTTTTGCATTCGTCCACCACATGATACGGTCTGCGCCGAAGTTCCCAGAGACCAATTGGATTTTGATCGGGCATTTGTCTACAACGTCTTGAGCGAAAACGCCCAATTCCCATTCGACAACTTCTCGTGGCAATCCTTTGTCGCGTTGAACTGGCCTGTTGATGATACAGGTGAGCCGCTGGCGGACATCATTGGAACCGCCCCGACGAATACGCGTAACTGGCACAGTTTGTTGCAACAGGATCAGATATTCAAACCGCGGGAGAACGTTGGAGCCTGTCGGGATGATGATACATATCCGGTGCTGAAAACAGGTGCATTTCATCAGGCTTCCGGCGAGGTCCTCATCGACAGATACCTGAACTACGTGGTTTACGATACGCGTATCAATCAGGTAGCCGCCGATTACATTCGCAATCGCAATCTGATGTCAAAAAAAGGGCAATCGATCAACGCGACCAGCAGTATCCCGATCTCGTTTCCGCTGGGTACGTACGAAGATGACGAAAACCTGAGTGGCGGCACGCAAGGCGCACTGATTATCAAAACGTCCTGGCGCGTCCTGTTACCCGAACACGTCGACGAATCATCGAAACGCTACTTTACCATGCCCGGGCATATTGAACTGGCAGCATCAGACAGCGCTGATAATACCGCGCGCTGCCTGTCCGTCCATTTGGCCATGGTGGGGATGCATATCAACCACCGAACCCAGAGCGGTAATGGTGATCGGTGGATTTGGTCAACATTCGAGCATGTTGACGGTGCACCGCTGGCAACAAACGCTCGTGACCCCAACAGCATATACGAACAACCTTTGTTCGCCGACGGCTGCACCGGGCCAGACAGCGTGGACCGGGACTTTGTATTTTATGATCCAGACTGCCCGGACTGCGCGAGCAATCATATCAAGACACAAGACTGGCGCTGGGCCATGTCTCCGCCATATGCCGCAGCTTATGGTTCGTTCGGCACACAAGTCGTGCGGTGTTGGGACCTGTTTGAACATACAGAGCGTTTGAACAATCTGTGGCACCGAAAACTCGATGACGTGGCACCGGGCTCCATTTGGCAAAATTATTTCCTGATCAGCACACAATGGAAGGGCAACTACGGCGGCGGTATTTTTGGTGACGGAGAGGTTCCCAGGTTCCTGACCAATTCGACCCTGGAGACATATGGCCAGTACGACGAAAACGGAACATGCATTGGCTGTCACGCTGAAGCGCGAACGACAGCAGACCAGGACGCCAACTTCAGTTTTCTACTCAGACTGGCCAATTAGCGCGTGTGATCACGTGCGCGCTTGGTTATGAAATGGTGTTATGGAACCTTTCAAGAACGTTTTCTCGCCGGACCTGGTCCGATGCATCGCAGATCATCTGCAAACGCATATTACCAAATTTGACCGACGGGAATTTGAGTCAGGAATCCTGGAAACTTTGGAAACCCTTGAATTCAAAGCGCGCGCGCAGCTAATCGCTGATCACATTCATATAGCGTTGCCACAAGACCATGGAGAACGTGCCCGTGTTCTTTATGCGATGTTGCACCCCGATGAAGAAGATCATGCGAATCAGCCCAGTGACGCGCACGGTATTTGCGGGTGGGGCGTGCAACCGCTGACCACGGTTGTTGGACAGCACGGGCTTCAGGACTTCGACAGATCGCTTAATTTACTGAAAGAAATGACAAAGCGTTCATCATCGGAATTCGGTATTCGTTTTTTCCTGTTGGCGGATCAGAAGCGTGCCTTGCGGATCATGACGGACTGGGTCCACGATCCGAACCGCCACGTGAGGCGGCTTGTGTCAGAAGGTACACGGCCCCGGCTGCCATGGGCCATGCAGTTACCCCAGCTCATGAATGATCCATCACCCATGTTGCCGATACTGACCGCACTCCGCGATGACGAAGAAGAATACGTCCGCCGTTCGGTCGCCAATCACCTCAACGATATCGCGAAAGACCACCCCGACCTTGTTGCGGAATTAGCCAATCAATGGATGGTTGGGGCAGATCCTAGACGTCAAAAATTGCTCCGCCATGCCTGTCGCACGTTGATAAAACAGGGACATACCGGTGCTCTTGCAGCCTTTGGCCTGGGAAAGCCGTTTATCAAACTTAAGGAACTGACCGTACAAACGCCTGTTGTCATCTACGGTGACGCATTGAAGTTTTCGGCCATCATTTGTTCAACAAGTTCAAAACCACAGCTGCTCGTCATGGATTATCTGGTTCATTTTCGCAAAGCCAATGGTCAACTCGCGGCAAAAGTCTTCAAATGGACAAAATTTACGCTGCCGCCCGGAGAGACCCGTACGTTGAGCCGGGCTCATTCTATCCGACCCATTACCACACGACGGTATTATGAAGGGCGGCACGAATTATCACTGCGGATCAATGGGCGTGATTTTGGCGAGGCAAGGTTTGATCTCATCATGCCCTAGACCATGCGATCGACCCGGCAACTATAACAATTGTTGAACGCTGAACGCACATGAACATAGGCCACTGACGGATCGTCCAGCAATTCGCTGGCATAACCG
>JAJFID010000363.1 GCA_021775325.1 Rhodospirillales bacterium | reverse complement strand
GGGCAGTTCAGCGCCAAGCTTCTCCAGTACGCCGAGGTAATCATCAATCATGCTGAACAGCTCAAACCGGAACTCAAAGGTTTTGCCGCTGCTATGGAGTTGGTGGAGCGCTTTGCCAGCGCGACCGGCAGCCCCCGGTGTTATGGGGAATGTCTCGGGTGTCATGGTCGCGGCACCGTCCACAAACCGGCTGACCATGATGCCGGAATCCGGATCGGCGTAGATGACTTCTGGGCTGACACCTATGTCGGCGGCAACTTTGGCATTATGCGCCTCTACAGCCCGGTCAATGATTTCTTCCGTACCTTTGCCCGGTATGCGAAGCGCGAACACACCGGTCGGGGTTTCCGCGCGATAAACCAGATTGGTCAATCCGCCCTGACGCTGAAAACTCACCTCATCCGCTGCCAGGTCTTCGAAGCCCGGAACGGTAATCAAGGTCTCAAAAGGGTCGTCCATATTATAGCTCCTCGATACTGATGACGGTCAGGCGGTCAGTCGTTCATTACCGGGGTCATATAATGGCCCGTCCACCCGTGTTGCCGCTACAATGTCACCAAATACCTCGACCGTGAAGTCGGTTTCCATCGTCAACGACAATGGCAAGTACCCGTAGGCGATCTCGCAGCCTGTGTAGTGGCCATAGTTAGCGCTGGTCAGCAGGCCGACAGTCTCGCTGTTGAAGATGATGGTTTCACCACCGTATAACATACCCGGTGCCTCGATAGTGAATGTACAGAGTTTGCGATCAACACCCTCGCGGCGTATGCGCTCCAGCGCTTCGCGACCCAGGTAGTCGCCTTTGCTCGTGAATGCCACGCGGGAGCCTAGGCCTGCTTCGAACGGGGTGTAATCAGGTGATATATCCGAACTCCAATACAGATAATTCTTCTCCATGCGCAAGCTGTCAATGGCCCGGTATCCCACATTGGCAATGTTGTGTTCCTGTCCGGCCTGCCACAACAGGTCGTATACGTGTCGTGTGAATTCAGTCGGCATATGCAACTCCCAACCCATCTCGCCCACGTATCCGATGCGGATGGCGCGAACGGGCGCTGAACCGATGGTGATGTCGCGACAGGTGGAAAACGGAAACGACTCGGGTGATATGTCCATGTCGGTTACAGCGGACAGGACAGCACGGGCCTGAGGGCCGCAAATGTTGAGGGTCGACCAGCCTGACGTAACCTCACGGGCGTCCACCGTTCCATCACCAGGCAGGTGCGTTTTGATCCAGTGAAAATCGCGCACGCCAAAGCCCGAGCCTGTTACTACATAGAACGTGTCCTGTCCAAACCGGCTGATCGTCAGATCGGCCTCGATACCACCCGTGTCGTTGCAGAGCTGGGTATACACTGTGCTGCCCACAGGCTTGTCCATATTGGCCGCCGCCAGATACTGTAATGCGCCCAGTGCCCCAGGCCCGCTTACTTCCAGCTTGGCAAACGAGGACTGGTCAATCAGCGCCACATGCTCGCGAACGGTTTTGCACTCCGTTCCAACGGGGGCAAACCAGTTACAGTCACGTTGATCAAACACCAGTTGATCTTCGCATCTGGATCCGTCTGGCGAGAACCAGTTTGGCCGTTCCCAGCCAGCTTTTGACCCGTACACCGCGCCCTTGTGCAATAACGTGCCATAGAGCGGGCTCTTTCGGATGTTGCGGGCTGTTTTCTTTTCTTCGCCCGGAAAGTGCAGCAGGTAATGCCCGCCGTAGTGCTCGACGGCGCGTGCATACATAAACGATTTTGTGTTGTGATGAGGCTGGAACCGGCGGACATCCAACGGCCACAGGTCCAGGCTGGGGGATCCTTCAATAATCCATTCGGCCATCATCTGACCCGCGCCACCACCGGCGGCGATACCATAGAGAAACCCAGAAGCAACAAAGTAGTTATCCAGTTCCGGCGCGCGTCCCATGACAAAGTCGCCATCTGCGGAATAGGGGATCGCACCGTTAATCATTTGCCTGATGCCGGTTTCGTTGAGGATGGGTGTCACCTCGCCAGCCAGTTGGGCCAGTGGCTCGAAGCGATCAAACTTGTTTTCCAGCAATTCCTGCCCGAATGTCTCGGGGATGCCGTTGTCACCGAATGGTACCGTGTTGGGCTCATATCCGCCGACAACGAGACCATTGACGTCGGCCTTGTAATATACGAGCCGGTCCGGGTCGCGCAGCGTCGGCATGTTTTGCGGCATATCGGGGATTGTGTCGGTAATCAGGTACTGATGCTCCACGGCGCATGAAGGGATGCTGACACCTGATTTCAATCCCAGTTCACGCGACCACATTCCGGTGGCATTGACGATTGTATCAAAGCTCCAGGTATCGCCGTCCGCCGTCTTCAGAACACTGGCCCGGCGGTCTGTGTGTTTGATATCAACAACATGAACGCCTTCGCGGATATCGGCACCGCGACTACGCGCGCCTTTTGCCAGGGCCTGGGTGACACTGGCCGGGTCAATTTGGCCATCGGTGGGCAGATAGGCGGCGGCCACAACCCCGTCAATGGACAACAGGGGAAACAGATCACGGGCCTCGGACGGCGAAATGATGTGCATTTCAAGGCCGAAACTCCGGGCCATGGTGGCGGATCGTTTGATTTCCAACAGGCGTTCAGGCGAGGAAGCCAGTCGCAGGCTGCCGACTTTTTTCCAGTCAATGGCCTGGCCCGTTTCCGCTTCCAACCGGTCGTAGACCTCGACGGATTTCTGCAACATGCGGGTGGTGTTGCGTTGAGAACGAAGCTGACCGACCAGACCGGCCGCATGCCACGTGGCACCGTGGGTCAGGCCACTTTTTTCCAGTAAAGTAACGTCGGTTCTGCCCATGAGGGTAAGGTGATAGGCAATCGCGCAACCGATGATGCCGCCGCCGACGATGACAATCTCGGAGTGGTGCTGTTCACCCATTTGGCAGCTAAACCTCTGATTCAAATCCTTGTCAATATGACGTTAACTCACGCAACTGTTACAGACAATATGGTGATGACGTTCTTCTATTATCCCGACCTTGGTGTACCATCGGTCCACATAAAATATTGAACCACCGGAGGATGCCATGAACGAGATATCAAGACGCCATGTTCTAAAGGGTGCGGCTGCAGGGGTGCCGCTTGCTGCCATTCTGGCTGACCCCATGTTGGCAGCCGCTGCAGCGGCGGGAACCGAAACTGTCTCAATTAAGACAACCTCCGGCCATTCGGTATCCGGTGCGCTTGCCATGCCGGCGACACTGCCTGCACCAACCATGTTGCTGATCCACGAGTGGTGGGGACTCAATGACCAAATCCGCACCATGGCCGCTGAGTTTGCCCGCGACGGTTACATCGCGCTGGCCTGCGATTTATACAATGGCAAAGTTGCCGAAGCCGGGGACAGTACGACCGCAAAAAGCCTGATGAGTGCCGTTGATGGTGCACAGGCGACGGAAACCGTTGTCGCCTGGGCCGACTGGCTCCGCGGCCACGAACAGGGCACCGGCAAGATCGGCACTGTTGGTTGGTGTTTTGGTGGTGGCTGGTCGCTGAACGCATCGCTTGCTTCGCCTGTTGATGCGACCGTTATCTATTACGGGCGTGTCACCAAGACGGCTGAAGAGTTGACCGCCCTCAAGGGCCCTGTACTGGGGCAGTTTGCCTCTGCGGACAAATGGATCAATCAGGAAATGGTATCAGGGTTCGAAGCAGCCATGGATACCGCGGGTAAAACCTATACGAACCACTGGTATGATGCCGATCATGCTTTCGCCAATCCCTCCAGTGGCCGGTACGATCAGGAGGATGCCGCGCTGGCGTGGCAACGCACGCGGGCGTTTATGGCGGAAAATCTGGGCTAGTTTGAAGGCATTATGCAGGCTTGGTCGTATGTTCCGGAACCCAGCCGCATTCTCCCGTGGCCCGCTCAACCCATAACCAGCCAGCCAGTTTTCGGTGGACGGAAAGCTGTTCTCCCGGAGATGTTGTCAATTCAGTGGCGATGTAATCTTCTGTTGCCGTGGCGGTTTTCCCGTGCACAGCAAGTATCTCCATTGGGGCCCAGCCTTCGTTGGCATTGGCTGTTCTGGTCCATATCCATCCGGGGAATTTGTCATCCTGCCGACCCACCACGAGAATTTCACCCATTTTGAAACGGATCGGGTATGGATAGGTGGACTGATGGGGCGTAACAACACAAACGGTGCTGATTTCGGTCATTGTGAACCCAACTGAATATCAGTGGCTGGTTAGCTTGCGCGCCGTCGTGCGGCGGCGTCATCTTCGTCGAACAGCTCCATGAGATTTTGCATCATGGTGCCGCCCAGTTCTTCGGCGTCAATCAACGTAACCGCGCGCCGGTAGTACCGTGTCACATCGTGGCCAATACCGATTGCTGTGAGCTGGATGGGTGAGCGGGTTTCAATCCATTCAATGACATCGCGCAGATGCTTTTCGAGATAGTTACCGGGGTTGGCCGACAGTGTCGCATCGTCCACGGGCGCGCCGTCGGATATCACCATAAGAATGCGGCGTTGCTCCGGACGTCCCAGAAGCCGGTTGTGCGCCCACAACAGGGCCTCACCATCGATGTTTTCTTTGAGCAGACCCTCACGCAACATCAGGCCCAGATTGGTTCGCGCCCGGCGCCAGGGCGTGTCGGCAGACTTGTAGACAATATGCCTCAGGTCATTCAGACGACCGGGGTTCTTTGGTTTGTTTTCCGTAACCCATCTTTCGCGCGAAGAACCACCCTTCCAGGACCGGGTTGTGAAACCCAGTACTTCGACTTTGACGCCGCAGCGCTCAAGCGTACGGGCGAGAATATCGGCGCTCATGGCGGCAACTGTAATAGGCCGCCCGCGCATGGAACCCGAGTTATCGATCAGCAAAGTGACGATGGTATCGCGGAACTGGGTCTCGCTTTCCTGTTTGAATGACAATGGGTGCGACGGATCAATGACGACCCGGGACAGGCGCGCAGCGTCCAGAATGCCTTCTTCCAGATCAAAGTGCCATGACCGCTGCTGCTTTGCCAGAAGGGCACGCTGCAGACGGTTGGCCAGCTTGGAGACCATACCCTGCAAATGAGAAAGCTGTTGATCCAGTTGGTGGCGAAGCCGGGCCAGTTCTTCTGTATCGCACAACTCGTCTGCGCCGATAACCTCATCATACTGGGTGGTGAACGGATGGTACGCGGACAGATTGGCGGGGCCGTCTGACCAGTTCTGTTGCCACTGGGTCGGGCCTGCCGGGTCTTCTTCGCCCTCACCAGGCATCATTTCATCATCGCCGGTATCGGACATGCCATCGGCATCATCATCTGTCTCACCCATGGCGGCTTCCATGGCAGCGGCACTTTCCGC
>JAJFID010000362.1 GCA_021775325.1 Rhodospirillales bacterium | reverse complement strand
CTGAAATGCTGATGCACCAGTTGTTCATGCAGACCGATCTTGAAACGCGGATAAGCCTGAATCTGAATGTACTGGATTCAAACACCGTACCTCGGGTCATGAACCTGCGCGACGCCCTCCGGGCGTTCCTTGACCATCGTCATGTTGTCCTCAACAGACGAACGAATCATCGCATCAATAAAATAGAACAACGCCTTGAAATACTTGATGGATACCTAATAGCATTTCTCAATCTGGATGAGGTTATTCGCATCATCCGCGAGGAAGACGAACCCCGGCCCATTATGATGAAAGCGTTTAAACTGAATGAGGTTCAGGCCGAAGCCATCCTGAATATGCGTCTTCGTCAGTTGCGAAAACTGGAGGAGGAATCCCTCCGCGAAGAACACAAAACCCTGAGCACCGAATACAAAGACCTGAACGCACTTCTCAAAGACGAGAAACGCCGGTGGAAAGTAATTAGTGGACAGATCGCGGATTTGAAAAAATCATTCGTGAGTAATGTCGAACTCGGGCTGCGTCGCACAGAAATTGGCGACGCACCGAAAGCTGTCGTGGTGCCCCTGGAAGCCTTTATCGAGCGAGAGCCGGTTACCATCGTTTGTTCGGAGAAAGGCTGGGTCCGGGCAATTAAAGGGCATGGACTGGATGCCAGTCAGTTTAAATTTAAGGATGGAGACCGAGGCCGGTTTACCCTTGAGGCGCAAACTACAGACAAAATCCTGCTGTTTGCCACCAATGGCAGATTTTACACCATCGGGTGTGACAAACTGCCCGGTGGTCGGGGACATGGTGAGCCTGTTCGCCTGTTAATAGACCTCGGGAATGCGCATGAAATCGTCGATATTCATGTGCACGACCTGCAACGGAAATTGCTCGTGGCGTCAGATACCGGGCGCGGGTTTGTGGTAACTGAAAAAGATGTGGTCGCCCAAACGCGGAACGGCAAGCAGGCGCTCAATCTTTCGGGTGATGAAGAGGCCAGGTGTTGTGTGCCGGTTGAAGAGGGTACCGACACCGTCGCAGTACTGGGCGAAAACAGAAAACTTTTGCTGTTCCCGCTGGACGAATTGCCCGTCATGGCACGTGGTCGCGGCGTTATCCTGCAACGCTACAGCTCAGGTGGGCTACGGGATATCAAATCAGTTACGCTGTCTGAGGGCCTTACCTGGCAGACAGGATCAGGGGTCAGGTCCGAGACAGATATCAAGGCCTGGGTCGGCAAACGCGGGCAAGCAGGCATGTTGGTTCCAAAAGGGTTTCCCAAGGTGAACAGGTTTACCTAATACACGCAGCACGGACCTTAACCGCGGAAATACTGAGCCTTACGACTGGTCCTGGTTCCATGTCCCATCGACGTATTTTTCGCATGGGCGGAAATTCGCCTTGTAAGACATTTTGGCTGATTGCCCGATCCAGAATCCCAGATAAACATACGGCAAATCGAGACTTTTAGAGCGTCTGATCAACCAGACGACCATATAGGTACCCAAGCTGTTTCTTTCGAGTTCAGGGTCAAAGAAACTGTATACAGCCGAGAGACCATCACAGATTTTATCCATCAAACACACAGCCACGAGAACATCGTTGTCATCGCGAAACTCAACAAGCGACGTCTCGACAGGTGTATCTTCGACCAACGCCTGATAGTCGCTTTCGTCCATTTTCGCCATTTCACCATCCGTATGACGCCCATCCTGATACCGCGCGAATAACTCGAACTGTTCTGGTGTAGCGACGGCAGCGCATTCCCGCCACCGAAGGCCCGCGTTCATCCGTTCAATACGGCGCTGGGTACGTGTCGCCTTGAATTCATCGACAACAACCCGAATTGGCACACACGCCTGGCAACCCGGGCAGGAGGGTGCGTATGCAATGCCGTGACTGCGCCGAAAGCCACTAAGAGAGAGCGCGTCGTGCACCGCAAGCACATCGCGACCGGCAAGCCCAGTCACTACCCGACGTTCCATCAGATTGGGCAGATACGGACACGGCATCAAGGGTGTCGTAAAAAAATAGTGGAGGCTTTTTAGCGGTTGATGACGCATCGTGCCCGTGTCCGTTATGAACGATCAAACACTCAGTTGAGTGGCAGAACGACCTGACTATCCGAGCCACCAGAATGAGTTCCATCTGATTGTACAGGTCCCAGCGTTTCTTCCAACTGTTTCTGTTTGATACTGTTCAAACCGGGCAAAGCCTCCTCTTCCGGAGGTGGCGGCTCGCCTGTCCCTCTCAGCAGGACGATACTGAGACGGCGATTGGTTGCATGGGTGGGATTATCCACTAACAAAGGTTCCGTTGCAGCCTTGCCAACCACGCGTGATACGCGGTCATATGGCACGCCCTGGTTCATCAGTTCCCGACGTGCCGAATTGGCACGGTCAGACGACAGTTCCCAGTTGCTATATCCTTGTGGGGTCGAGAACGGCACAGAATCCGTATGGCCGGATATTGATAATTGCTGCGGCATGGTCTTCACGACCTTAGCCACCAACGCCATCAGCTTTCGAGTATGTTCACGCATACCCGAGCCGCCGCTTTGAAACATGGGCAGTCCATCCTGGTCGACTAATTGAATGCGAAGGCCTTCCGGCGTGTCTTCAATCCTCAGACTGTGTTTGAGTTGCTCGAGACTCTCATCCGCTTCAATTGCGTCCTGTATCTCCTGTTTTGCCTCATCAAACTGTTGCTGTTCGATTGCTTCCAGCGCTTTTTTTGCAGCGTCTTCTGTCACACTCTCGGCGTCGGACTCCTGACCGCCCGAGCCGGCAGTAGGTGGCGGCAAATCCATGGTCACCGTTGAACTGTAGGACGAAGACGTGCCAGCGCCTTCTTCTGACAGGACCTGTCCCCCGAGGACACCACCCGACCCGCTCGTGCTCTCAGATACAGAAACCGGTGCAAAGTAGTTTGAAACACCTTCCAGAGTATCCTGGGACACGGAATTCAACAGCCACAACAGCAGAAAAAATGCCATCATTGCGGTGACAAAATCCGCATAAGCAATTTTCCATGCACCACCGTGATGGCCACCATGGCCACCCTTTTTCACCTTCTTGATGATGATAGATTGCGGGGCACCTTCAGCCATTGTTGCGTGATTCTCCCAAGTGTGTGCCTCTGACACGAATATGAAGCAGGTTACATCCCGCTGAGAAGTTCCTCAACTTCGGCAAAAGTTGGGCGGACGGAACTGCTCAGGGATTTACGTGCAAACTCAACAGAAATCTGCGGCGCATAACCCTGCATGTGCCCCATCAAACCGGCTTTGATGCAATTCAGATAATCCGAATCCTGCGCGTGTGCTGCTTCCACTGATGTTGCCATAGGTCCGACGAATCCATATGACAGCAAAATACCGGCGAAGGTACCAACCAGAGCAGCGGCGATCAGGCCACCCAGAATTTCCGGCGGCTCTGTAATTGAGTTCATGGTTACGATAACACCGAGAACCGCGGCAACAATACCGAGCGCGGGCAGGGCTTCAGCTGCGGCGGTCATGGCCGTCGTGAGCGCGTGCTCTTCGTTATGATGAATTTCCAACTCCAGATCCATCACCGCTTCCATTTCGTGTGGATTATTAGCGCCCAGCGTCAGCAATCGCAAATAGTCACACAGAAATTCGACGCCATGGTGGTCGCTCTGAAACAATGGGAACGCCCCAAACAAGCTACTTTCGTCCGGTTTATCAATATGGGTCTCAAGCGCCAGATCACCTTTGGTTTTGGCAAGTTTGAACACTGAGTAAAGCACGCCCAGCAATTCGTTGTAATTGTCCTTCTTGTAGTGTGGCCCCTTAAGCATGATGCCGATGGACTTGAAGGCGCCAATGACGATCTGCTTGGGGTACGCGATTACAAACGCACCAAACGCACCGCCAAAAATGATCAAAAACTCAATAGGCTGCCATAAGACGGCGTAGCTGCCGTGTATCCCATAGCCACCGAGAACAGAGCCCAGAACAATGAGTAATCCAACAATTAAAAGCATTCAGATCGGCCCACACTCAGTAACTAGCAGTCTATGACCTACGGCAAATGTATTACCAAACTCTAACAGACTCGCCGTATCGTCGGTTTATTCTAGCTAGACTTATAAACATCTCAAAGCATTATGCAAATTATCGGCATTTGGGATGCGTACCCTGTTCGACCTTATGCTACGATCCGGAAAGCCATCTCTGCACCCAATTATGTTCATGGATATTATTGTTTGTTCTCAATACTTTGCAAATATCCCATTGTATCTTTTTGCGTATCTCAGCTTGCCGGCGTCGGGACAGCATTTTTGCTGTATCTGGTGATCGGCACTCAGGGGTACAGTCCGGATCAGTTAACGATTATTTTTGCGGGAATCGCTGGCGTTTCCTCTACGCTGGTCGGTGCCCGCATATTCAAGCTGTCCTGGTGGTGGTTTGCCATAAATCTTTCATTTCCCATGGCTATTGCTGCAGCGATGAGTCTGGCAATTGATCCGTGGGTATACTTTATCTGTTTCCTGATTTTGCTCGCAGTATTCTGGAATGCTGGCAGTACGCGGGTTCCACTATATCTCACCAACCATGATACATGGCGCATCCTGACCGATTTATTGCCATCAAATACGCCTGTCCGGTTTATTGATTTGGGTAGTGGGCTAGGCGGCACGTTGCATGCGCTGGCAAGTTGCCGTCCTGACTGTCAGTTCGCCGGTGTAGAGACTGCACCTGTTCCCTATGCCATATCGAGACTCCGCCAGTCGATTTGGGGTTTGCCGAATACTCAGATCAATTATGGAAGTATCTGGAAAGCAGATCTGGCAAAGTTCGACATTGTTTACTGCTTTCTGTCAACGGCACCCATGGGGGCACTGTTTGACAAGGCACGCACCGAAATGCGGGCAGGGACGCTGTTCATCAGCAATTCATTCGCCGTTCCCGATCAAGAGCCAGACCAGATCATTACTGTCGATGACGCACGTTCAACAAGATTATTGATCTGGAATATGTGAGAAACAACGTCGCTTAATCAACAATTCCGGCCATCATACCACCCAAGTGCCGCACGAACTTGGTAACATCCATAACGATACCTTCTGCAACGGGGACCATTTTTTCGGTAAATGTTACTGGTGGCGCCTGTACGGAATCGGGCAACAGCAAGCGAAGATGGTCAAAACCTGCAGTATTCACACGTGCCATACTGGCATCGATCCGCACGTACTGCCCCTTGGCCCATACGGGCAACAGATCATCATAGTGCGTGGAAAGCGGGTTCCCGGACTGACCGGTGGCGATAATGAACCGCGACTGCGACAGGTCCGACAGATCATAAACAGCACGGTATCCAGCGCCATGTATATCCTCATAGGGAGCATCACTATTTGCTATGCGCGTTGCTGCCCGATTGACAGTGTAGTTGCCACCATTCACGGATGCGCGGCGGTCTCCCCAGATGCCGGATAAAAACGGTAACTGGGAAAACAGGGTATGACGGAACGACGCCTGATGGACCTCGCCCCATCGACGGACAGGCTTGCCATCTGATCCCATCGTTCGTAATTGGGTAATCGCACGCACCAGCGCGCCTTCTAGAATTTGCTCACAGGTTTCAACATCCTGTGTACTGGTGTCGTCACACCATTGGCGGTTGTCGCGTAAAACATTGACAATGAACTTTGGACGCAGCGCATAAGCCTCGGGAAACAATTCACCCAGTTCGTCCCGGTAAATGGCCCGATTGAGTTCCCGGAGCCACGCATAAAAGAGTAATGGCTCCACGTCCCCCATGGACATCGTGCCGTTCCAGCGCGCCAGCCGGGAAATAGCTTCGGCAGCTCGGGGGTTTCGTGGTGCCAGCGCCGTCATATACGGCAATAACTCGCGCGCCATTTCGGAAACACTGTCGCGTTGGATGTCTTCCATGTCCGATGCGGACAAAGGGGCGAGGGCGTCGAGTAGCTGAAATATCCGCTTGGCCCGATAGGGTGGGGCCCAGTCGTCAGAAATGAAATAGGGATAGTCATCTGATACGATTCGATTATTTGCCGAGACAATTCGACCTTCAGGCGGATTCACGCTGCGCGGCAGATCGTTGAAAGGGATAAACCCATTCCAGTCATATTGCGTACTCCAGCCCGGTACGGGAAACCGTCCACGTCCCGCATTCCTGATCGGTATCTGCCCGGGTGAAACGAACGCCACAGTGCCAGCTACATCCGCGTATACCAGATTGACCTGTGGTGATTGAAAACGCGCAAGGGGTTGCAAGAAAGCAGCCCAGTTTGTCGCTGCATTCATGCCCATCATGGCATCAGGGGTGGTGTCTGTCGCCGACAAGAACGTCGCTGACAACGCGAGTACGGTATCCGCACCCGTGACCGCTTGGGCGTCGCCAACAAGGTCCGATATAATTGGGCCATGTACTGTCTCGCGTATCGTCAGAACTTCGTCGGCCTGACCATGGATTGATATGGCTTCCTGACGCAGCTTAAACGGGACGAATTCACCCCGAGATGTTTGATAGTTTCGACCGTCATCAGATACGCGCTCAATAACAATATCCTGTTGATCCGATTGAGTGGACGTAAATCCCCAGGCTGCGTGGGTATTGTGCCCCAGTATCATGAACGGGACGCCAGGAACGGTTGCACCGGTACGCGAAAATGCCGGGGTCTCTAGGTGTGCCAGATACCACAGCGACGGCAGGCTAAGGCCCAGGTGAGGATCATTTGCCAATATTGGTTTACGGGTCTCCGTATGGGCGCCGCTAACAACCCACGCATTGGACGCGCCACGTGGCGTCGACGGCAGCGGCGGTGTTACGGCTAACAGATCGTCCACAAAACGCGTGACGACCAATTGACGTTGCTGGTCCAGATTCTGGTCCGCCACGCTCATATCGGACGGCTCGTCGGGATACCAGAATGTCAAAATCTGCTGATCGGTCAGGGTTTCAAGCATTCTGGTTCGAAGTAATTCATCACGCCAATTTCCACTCAGACGTAACGCCATCAAGCGCCCCCATAACAATGAGTCCTCGGGTCGCCAGGGTTCTGGCTCAAATGCCAGCAATGCGAACTCGGGCGGAAGAGCCTGATGGTGAGAGTTTATCCAGCTGTTTACGCCTTGTGCGTAGGCACTGAGGGCTCGACGCGTCGCGGGTTCAAGTTGCTTGAACTGTTGCTTGACCAGATGATTAAAACCGAGCAAACGCATGAATCTGTCGGAACTCAATGTCGGTAAACCAAATATTTCTGACAATCGCCCCTTGATAAGTCGACGCATCATCTCCATTTGCCATAGTCTATCCTGTGCGTGCACAAAACCGAGTGCAGCATAGGCGTCGTCGGCGTTATCGGCGTGAATGTAGGGAACGGCATTATTGTCGCGATAGATGGAAACAGATGCATGAAGGCCACTGACAACGACATCACCGTTTGTTCGCGGTAACGTTGATTTCGCCCAGAACAAAACCGTTATGACGGAAAATACGATGATGCCCAAACACGATGCTGGAATAAGAAACCCCAATCGGAAAATTCTGCCAAACACCATGTTTCCTGTTTCCAACCTGCTAGCAAGTTATTGATATACTACTTTTTTTACTGAATTAGAATATTTACGAGGTCCCATATGTCACAAGAAATCGAAGCCGTACAGGAACATCAGGTTGATACACTGAGAAGCAGCGATCTCGAGGACTTCGTTACTTTTACCATTGACCATCAGTTATTTGGTGTTCCCATATTGAAGGTTCAGGATATCCTGAAACCGGATTCCATTGCGTCTATCCCACTGGCACCGCCGGAAATCAAGGGATCAATCAATCTCCGAGGTCGCATTGTGACAGTCATTGACGTAAGGGTTCGCCTTGGCATGGAACCACGAGAAGAAACCTCTGAAGCCATGGGCGTTACGATTGAACACAATCAGGACCTGTATACATTACTCGTGGACGTAATCGGTGACGCTATCAGTCTTTCCACAAACAATTTCGAAAAAAACCCTGGCACGCTTGATCCGGAATGGCGTGATTTTGCCCACGGCGTTTTCCGGCTCGATGATCGTTTGATGGTTGTGCTGGACGTTGAGAAACTGCTCGATATCTGATTATCCTGCGGACCGGCCCTCCAGGGCCCGTGCCGCATCCAATGCACAGTATGTCAGGATTCCGTCGGCACCCGCACGTTTGAATGATGTGAGAATCTCCATCATCGTCGAGTCATAGTCCAGCCAGCCATTTTGTGCTGACGCCTGTAACATCGCGTATTCGCCACTGACATGATAGGCAAATGTGGGGATTCCGAATGTGGATTTAACCCGGTGCACAATGTCCAGATAGGGCAGGCCGGGCTTTACCATTACCATATCTGCACCCTCGGCGATATCAATTGCGACTTCGTGCAAGGCCTCGTCGCCGTTTGCAGGGTCCATTTGATAGGTTTTTTTATCACCGGATAGAGTGCCACCCGAACCAACGGCATCGCGGAATGGCGCATAGAACCCGGACGCATACTTGGCCGCATAGGACATAATGATCGAGTCCTGACACCCGGCGCTGTCGAGTGCCTGTCTGATCGCACCAATCCGGCCATCCATCATGTCAGACGGTGCCTGTATGTCACATCCGGCCGCGGCCTGAGTGACCGCTTGTTGACACAAAATTTCCAACGTTTCATCGTTCAGGATACGCCCATCCTGAACGATCCCGTCGTGTCCGTCCGAGTTGTAGGGATCCAGCGCCACATCACAAATGACACCAATATCGCGACATGCGGATTTGACGGCGCGGACCGCACGGCATACCAGATTGTCCGGATTACATCCTTCACGACCATCGGGCGATTTTAACGCCGGATCTGTATAGGGAAACAACGCAACAGCGGGAATGCCTAAATCACGGGCTTCACATACGGCATCCGCCACTTGATCAACGCTATAGCGTACAACGCCGGGCATAGACTCCACGGGCTGTCGAATGCCAGTGCCGTCTACCACAAATAGTGGCCATATAAGGTCATTTACGCCAAGCCTGTTCTCGGCAACCATGCGACGCACCCAGTCTTCCTGACGGTTTCGCCGCATGCGAACTGCGGGGAAACGACCGGATGCCCGGATGCCCGCAATATTGCTATTGCCGGTCACGTCTATCAGGCCTTATCCAGTGCCTGCGCGATATCAGCAATGATATCATCAGCATGTTCCAGACCAATAGACAACCGCACATAACCGGGCGTAACACCAGACTTGGCCTGGTCTTCTTCCGATAGCTGGGAATGTGTGGTCGAGGCGGGATGAATGGCCAGACTGCGCGCGTCACCAATATTCGCCACGTGATACAACAGTTCCAGTGAATCAATGAAACGTTGCCCCGCATTCTTGCCACCAGCCAGTTCGAACCCGACAAGCGCACCATAACCATTGCTTAGATAAGTGTCGGCGCGCTGGCGGACTTCACCGGTATGGTGCCCCGGATAAATGACTTTTGAGACCTGACGGTTACTGGCCAGGAAACCGGCGACTTTTGCCGCATTTGAACAGTGCCGCTCCATACGGACGGGCAGACTCTCAATGCCTTGAATGAACTGGAAAGCATTGAAGGGGCTCATGGCAGAACCGAAATCCCGAAGAAGGATGACACGAGCCCGGAGAATGTAGGCAATTGGACCGAGGGGTTTTACGGCCTCTGTCCAGACCGCCCCGTGATAGCTGGGATCAGGTGAATTCAGCAACGGGAAACGGTCGCCCTGGGCTTCCCAGTCAAAGTTACCGCCATCGACAAGAATTCCACCGATGGACGTACCGTGTCCGCCCATGTACTTGGTGGTGGAATACAACACAATCGCAGCACCATGTTCCAGAGGACGGCAAATCATCGGCGCTGCCGTATTATCCATGATCAGTGGAACACCTTCTTCGCGGCCAACTTTGGCTACATCAGCAATCGGGAAGACTTCAAGTTTTGGGTTTGGCAGGGTTTCTGCGTAGTAACAACGTGTTTTGGCGTCTGTCGCCTTGCGGAAATTTTCAGGATCGTTTGCGTCGACGAACCGACACTCAATTCCCAATAATTTCAACGTGTTAGCGAACAAATTCCAAGTGCCACCGTAAATAGCGGTGGAGCAGACAAAGTTGTCGCCAGACTGGCACAGATTGAGCACAGCAAACGTTGATGCTGCCTGACCCGAGCCCAGTGCCAACGCCGCAACGCCACCTTCCAGCGCGCTCACACGCTGTTCCAGCACATCGTGCGTCGGGTTCATGATCCGGGTATAGATGTTACCCAGTTCCTTTAACGCAAATAGATTCTCAGCGTGTTCTGAGTCCCGGAACTGATACGATGTCGTCTGGTAAATCGGGACCGCGACGGCGCCAGTCGTGGGGTCACTGCGATAGCCTGCATGCAGGGCAAGGGTATCAGGATGGAGGGTTCGATCACTCATGTTGCACTCCCAGGGCAAGGTTTCATTCCAGTTGTACGCCAGAAATGACCAGATTAAGCAAAATGTCAAATCTTTGAATGAGTTTTTGTGCGCCGCGATGCATGCGTGCGAAGTGATGGCCGGATGTGTTCCGCCTCTTGACGTAAGAAAAAAAATGGATATTGATCAACGACTATGAGCAACTTATCGCCGAACCAGATGGAAGTTCTGTTCGAAATCCGCCGGGTCAACAATCGATCCGTCCGTGTTGTTGCAATCGATCCGGTCACGCAAACCGAGGTTGTCATGATCGGCGATATACGTCAGGGCGAAACCATACTGAAGCGACTGGCAGCGCGCAAACTGCAGTATGTATTGCAAAAGAAACTTGCTGAAGCCGAAGAGAAGCGAAAAAATCGGTAAAAATCGGTTTTGCCCCTCGACATCCTCTAAGCCACAATATATGCAACATGGCCCGATACATTGTGCCGCGTTGGCAGGTGCAATGGATATGTGGTACATGGTCTGCGTATTTTGCGGATTAGGCTTCGAGAGTACGAGTACGCGCGACGTCTAATTCGTTTCGGAGAATAGTCAGAAATGACAAACAGCATCGCAATTGCCTGTGATCATGGCGGGATCGACCTGAAGGGTATCCTTAAGGCGGATCTTGTCGCGGCTGGTTTTGA
>JAJFID010000361.1 GCA_021775325.1 Rhodospirillales bacterium | reverse complement strand
TCATATTATCCTCCCTGATGGATTTGATGTTTCATTTATGTAAATAGAGTAGTGGTCTGATCCAAGTCGACTATGACCGTGGACGTTTTTTCTCGGGATCGTAAAACGGGAATGGGACGACTGTCGCTGGCAATCTCTTGCTATGACCGTCAAGCTTTCCAACTTCTACTTCCGTTCCTGGTTCCGCGTGTTCAACAGCCATACGGCAAAGCGCGACATTCTTCATCAGTATTGGCGAACGCATGGCGCTTGTCACGGTACCCACCTGATGGCGACCCACATGAACACAATCACCATTGGCTGCAGGTTCGTCTCCGACCAGTTCCAGTCCTACCAATTTACGTTGAGGGGACTCTTTTCGGCGAATTAATGCTTCTCGGCCAATAAAATCCTCCTCCTTTGTCTTCAGCGGCACGGTGAAACCAATACCCGCTTCAAACGGGTCAGTCTGATCATCAAACTCGAAACCGGCAAAAATTAGACCTGATTCGATGCGCAGCATATCGAGTGCTTCCAGGCCAAGTGGCAGCATACCCTTAGGTTCACCCACAGCCCATATTGCATCCCAGACCGCTACCGCATCGTTTGGGTGACAAAACACCTCATAACCCAACTCACCGGAATATCCAGTGCGCGAGACAATGATGGGAATACCGTCAAAATCACCGATGCGACCAATCGCAAACCGGAACCAGTCTAGTTCATCCACTTGGGGCTGTTTGGGTGGCGTCCAGATGATTTCCGCCAGAACTTCCCGGCTTAGTGGCCCCTGAACCGCAACGTTATGCAACTGATCTGTCGATGATTTAACCCGCACGTTCTTTAAACCAAGTTCCTGCGCCTTGGACCGTAACCAGTCACCGCCGTAATCGTTACCACCAATCCAACGAAAGTTGTCCGGTCCCAGTCGGAACACTGTGCCATCGTCAATCATGGTCCCGGTGTCGTAACACATTGCCGAGTACAGCACATGACCGTCCGCCATACGGCGAACATTTCTGGTCAAACACTGCTGCATCAACGCTTCGGCATCACTGCCCAGTACCTCAAACTTCCTGAGGGCAGACAAGTCCATCATGATGCACTTTTCGCGGCACGCCCAGTACTCGGCGTTTGCACCATGGTTGGTGTAACTGTTGGCCATCCAGAAACCGTTGTACTCGATGTAATCCCTGGTTAGTTCTGAAGTCCGGGCGTGGAACCCTGTTTCCTTGGTCATGGCTGCATCCGCATCTGGGCGTTTTCGGAATCCAATGGATGAGCGAAAACTCTCTTTGGGTGAATAGGTTCTAACGTGAATGTCGGTCGGGTTCCAAGCATTGGCCGCGTCAACATCACAAGGACACGCAGATGATACGCATACCATATCGGTTAACGCCCGGAGCAACACATAATCGCCAGGTCTCGACCACGGTTCGTCCAGATAGAACTGGTTGGAATCATCAATCCCTGTGTTGTAGAAGAAATTCATGGCCATCCAGCCGCGCCGCGCGGCAATACCGTATGGATCCAGCACACGGTTAAAATTGTCGGAACAATTTATATGGCCCGGATATCCCAGGTCTTCGTAATATTTTGCCGTACATGCCAACCCGAAGGCATCATGACGCATACAGTTATCGTGGACAATCTCGACAAGGGGCTGCATATTCTGGTCGTAATATTTGGCGAACATGCCCGGCCCGGGGTAACCTTGTGCCATCAATGTGCGAGTGGTAGTGATATCGAGGCACCGCTCAATTCCCTGGTCCAGTCCAGCCATCGTAAAGGATTGAAAATCAGAACACTGCTGCCCCTGGACATCGATGATCTGAATGAACTCTCCAGCCTTTACTTCATAAGCAATGGCTGTACGGCGATCCACCTTGAAATCCAACTTTGGATCGGCCAGCGGTTCCGGTAAAACAGGTTCCCGCTCGTCCAGGGGTTTGGCGCGAACAATCTGGAGTTCGATTTCTGTTGGTGGATTTTGCTCGTACACCCGCATGGGTGCTCCGGGGGCCAGGGCAACGATAATGCCATCCTCGGATACTTCCAGACTTATGCGGTCGCCTGCCACGCTGTGCGGCCCAAAGAACGAACTGGATTTCAAGGCATCGAGTGCCGCGCCCATTTTCGATAGCCGTGCCGCCAGCGCGAGGTTCTCCTTTGATCCCGATAACCATGCTCGAACGTTATCCGCATTGCCATTTGGTTTTGCATTCAGCAGCTCTGGCCGCGCCACCCAATCACAACCAAATGTAACCAATTCGCATTCTTGCGATCCTTCGACATCAATCATGGTCAATCGATCACCGGCTTCCACCGCCACAGTTATCGCACCGCCACCACAGATTCGGTATCGCTCCGTGTCGCGCGGTAATGTTGGCCAGCCAGGCCATAATGACCTTTCTCGAGTCGCATCGACCAAATGGCCATCCGTGCCGATCATTAGTCACTCCCTGACTATACGTGGCAATACGTGCCGTATTTCGCCTACTCCCCGAAACCAATAAACAAGCGCTAATCGCACGCGCGTGCCAAGAAGCGGGTGGCTATCCTAACAACATATTTCATTTGGCTGCAAGTGGTAAAATTTGGCTGGATTTGGTTGCATGAATTCATCTTAATGCGCTAATGTGTTGTCATGTCCGTACTCAAAACTTCCTGCTTTGACTCACTGACCAGTGAGAGTATCACTGATCGTGAACTACCTCGTGTGCTGCCGCATGGTGTATGGACGAAGAGTGACGGCCAGTGGGAGTATCTACATGAGCAGGCGCTGAAAATGGTTGCGACAGGTTACGTTTGTTCCAGTGAAGCGTTCACTTGGGAAGCATTGCTCCTGGCTCGAGATTCGTTTTCTCCAATCGATCCGCGTATCGCCGCAAGTATCGCGAATTGTGCCTTCTTCCATGGATTAAATCGCGACGAAAAGACGGCAATATCTATGTACAGCGAGGCAGTGCAAATTTGGAACGCATGTGGTCCTTGGGTCGATACCCTGAAAATCGAACGCAGGGCCCGAAGCTCAATTTTCCATTTGCGTATGGAAACGCGTCATTGGCCTGTGTATGAGGCTAGACAACGTGAAAAACTCATGAATCTAGTTGATCGCGGCCGGGCGGCTGTTATTGCACTGTCCAAAGGACAACAGATAGATTTACCTGGTTACACACGGTGGCAAAAAGAAAAACCGACATGTCCCTCTGATTCTCGAAAACTGTTATCGGCCGCTTTATTGATATTTCGTTCCAGAGATGCTTCCAATACGGGACTCATTGTTGCGCCAGCGCAGAATATCCGCTGCTCGACCAAGCCATTGAATGTTTAAGTCGTGATAACAAACTCTCAAATCATCTCCCCACCCTGGGAAAGCGAGGACCTGGTAAATCGTCCGGTCACGACAGAAGTCAAGTCGTTGGCTGCCGAGTTTTTCGCCAGGGTATGTAGTGACAGATACTCCTTTGGCACACGATTGCCTTCTGAGCGCCGACTGGCAATTGAGTTCGATGTATCGCGTAACACCGTCCGTCAAGCGCTGGACTTATTAGAAGATTATGAAATTGTGTCGCGACGGCCCGGAAGCGGAACCTTCGTATCATTCAGGCGGGCAAATAATGAAGCCCGGGAATCTGGTAGATCAGTTACCGATGGCTTTCTAGGTCTTGATGAGATCGCTGATTTAACTGGCCCACTTGATCTCAATGTCGTTCGTACGATTCTCGAACCCGAGATTGTCCGGCTGGCTGTTATCAATATGTCTGCGCGAGATATCGCCCGGCTTAGGGAGATACTCGAACGTCTCGAAAGCATTTCGACTGATGCCGCTGACTTCGCCCATTGGGATGAGTTGTTTCACCTGGAGCTTGCAAAAGGCACTCATAACCCCCTGCTGATTGCCATCTACACACTGATCAATCACGTTCGACGCCAAGCTCACTGGGCAACCACCAAAGAAAAAATTCTATCGCCCAACCGTATTCGCGAGTACCAGAAGATGCATCGATCTATTTTTGATGCGGTCGAATCGCGCGATATCGAGAACGCTGTGGAGTACATGAACCTGCAGGTGTCGACGCTACAGGAAGACCTGGTTCGTGGTTCTTGACAGGCAAACAGTTATGCCTATCCGACTTCAGAAAGAAAATCAGGTCGCTGATCCCACATCTGGCCGAGTTCTCGCATATGTTTGATTAACAATGTCTGATGTCTATCCCACCAATCTGGAATACTCTTGAAAGCGATTATACGGGCCTTCCCATTCTCGATGCGAACCACAGGCCAGTTTCCAACAAGCGCGTTGTTAATGCCGAAAAATTCCTTGCCCCACCAGCGTGCGTCACCAAACACATGTTTACCCTCACCTCCTGATTTCATAGCGGCGAGGACTGCGAGTGGTTCCATTGTGCGGGCTGTTTCGACGGCTTCTCTCCAGAGTTCCAGGATTGCAAAGTACTCCCAGGATACGGCACTCCAGGTTCCGGGAAACCGGTTGATGTACTCCTCAAAAAAAACATTCGGTCGCGTAAAATTTACCATCGAACTGTTCAGGATCGGGTCGTCAAAGTCCGGGAACTGAAACAAAAAACCCTCCATGAACTTGACACTGGTTCGGCGGACCAGTTCTGGGTAATTATCCGCTGTACAGGACACAATTTGACCTGCGAAGCCCAGTTCGAACGCGCACTGCGTCAGGGAATGGACATAGGGCTCGTATGCTGTATCCCAACACAAAATGTCTGGGCTTGTGCTCAACATTCGACGAACGATCGGTTCAACGTCTACTGTCGTACCCGGAAAGATAACCTCGTCATTCAACGTAATACCGGCAGCCTCAAACGCTGATCGGTATGTTGCGATGGATGGTAGCCCAAGGGAATCTTCCTGCGCACAGAGGGCTGCTGTTTTCATCTCAGGATGCGTTTCGCTTAACCAGTCAATTGCAGTGACATTATAGATGGGATGCACTTCGCATGGCGCAACGAGGTATGGCGTATCTGGTGACAGGTCGCTGGGCAGCAACGTTGTCGTCAACATTTTGTGCTGATTGAGAAAGTCCCGAATTGCCGGAAATGTATCACCACCCAGCATCATGACCAGCTTCACCTGGTCCTCAAGAACAAGTTTCTTGGCCCCAATCAAAGCTTGATCGGGATCATAGGCATCATCAAACGCAACAATTTCGATCTGATGACGTTGGTTGCCAATGTTGATTCCGCCGCTGGCATTGACCCAGTCAGCCCAGATTTGGCATCCGTCGACACCAGGCTGTCCCCAGGCTGATACATCACCACTTAGCGGTGCCAAAACTCCGACTTTTGCTTTATCACGGCCCTGAATACCCAAGGTAGGCATGCGCGCCGATACAGCAAGTGACGTGGCATTATTGGGTCTAGACACGAATGTTGGGCCTGTATTTTCGGTTGCAGGTCAAGGAGGTGACTGCTGGTAGTAACTTGACTAACTGGACACAAACTCTACGAGTTGCGGGCCGACGTGTAAATGACCACAGATAGGTAGACTGCGGTTTGACGGGGGAAGCTTCTGAAAAAACACAACCATTATGGTGCCATGTTCTTTTCACGCAATTCTGCCAGAGCTTCTTCAGTCTTTAATAAATGACCGAGACCCATGCCTCGCAGAATATGATCGGCTTTGGTGTATTGAATGTTTATGTATGTGGTTATTTCAACACGATTTCCCCAAGGGTCGAGAAAGTCTAGAAAACGGCTATCCAGAAACTCAATGCCCATACCTTCGAGAATACTTCGGGCCAGTTCCTTGTCATCGACGGCAATCCCGAAGTGCCGACCTTCATCAGGGGCCTGATTACGCCCGAGCGCAAAATTGATGAACTGATCGCCAAAGTAGATGAATGCAGCCGTTTCACTTTGGCTTTCAATTTCGAAATCAATAAACCGACCGTAAAAGTTCAATGCTTCTTCTATGTTTCCAACCTCAAGTGCAACATGGTTGATGCCGACGGCTTTCGGTTTTTTATTGCTTTGATTTGTTACCATATCAAAATCCCCCGAGGCCACAGGTGTACTTAGTCAATGAGCACGGGTCAATGCTTCCAGGCAGTACAATCAGACGATGGTGGGAAGGTTGAAGAAAAATGTGCTGCCGACACCGACCTCGGAATCGAACCCGATTTCACCATCATGCATTTCAACGATCAGTTTTGAAATATTCAATCCTAGTCCGGACCCACCTTTTTGTCGTACATCGGAGCCATCAGCCTGAGAAAACCGTTCGAAAATATGTTCGCGGAAGTTATCAGGAATTCCAGAGCCATGGTCAGATACTGCTACCCGCGTCAAGCCGTTAGCACTGACAACCGTCACCTCAACGGACTCCCCCGCAGGCGAAAACTTTGCGGCATTGGAGAGCAGATTGGCAAGAACCTGAGCAAGTCGACTTTCGTCGCCGTGCACTTTTTGCCCATCGGCGTTGTCGCCAAGCACGAAGTTGACATCGTGCTCCTCGGCAAAACCGATGTTGGATTCGACTGCGTCCGCAACCAAACTCGTAATATCCAATTCTCTGGAATCAAGCACAATGTTTCCTGACTCAAGTTTGTCCATGTCCAGTATGTCATTGACCAAACTTATTAAACGTCCACTGTTTTTGTCGGCGATTTCGATCAATCGCGTCACATCGCCAGACAACTCGCCAAGAGCGCCACTTGCAATGAGTCCCAATGCTCCCTTGATCGATGTCAACGGCGTCCGCAGCTCATGGCTGACGGTGGAAACGAACTCACTCTTTAATCGAGCGACTTCCGTTTTTTCAGCGATATCGCGAATGATACCTACGAAAACGACCCGACCTGAGATTTCTATTCTGGATACGTTCAGTTCCATGGGAAACAACGTCCCGTCTTTGCGCAAACCGTAGAGATCGCGTGCCTTGTTTATTATTCGAGGCGCGTAAATCTCAGAATTACGGACATAACCGTCGTGCGCGGCCCGTTCGTCTTCACTCATTAGTATCGCGACATTTTTTCCGATGACCTCCCTGCTGGAATAACCAAACATCGCCTCTGCGGCTGGGTTGAAGGTCTCGATAATGCCGGCTGAATCAATCGTCACGAAGCCCTCGGCTGTACCCTGCATAATAGCATCCAGATAAGCCCGGTCGGACTCAGCTTCCTTTCGTTTTTGTTTAAGATACTGTTCTCGGATAAACGTTTCTGTAACGTCCTCAATTCGAATCGTGCATCGCCGGAATTCGTCATTATGCCCGAAAGGTTTGATCATGACGCGTTGATGCATGGTGTTACCGTCGGGGGATGTCAGTGGAAAGAGTGATTTATTTAGTCGGGTCGTCAACATCGATGACCGGCCCGCCACCAGCGCCTCGTCAATAGCGGTAGTCAGTCGTCCGGTAATGGGTTCCGGGAAGATCTCGTCGATGGATCGGCCTATTACGTCCGCAGGAAATTGCTGGAGGGCATCCAGAAACCAGTTGTTTGCGTAGATGATGCGCCGTTTTTCCGATAATAGTAGAAACCCCAGCTTGACTTCATCAAGAAGCAGCGGGATATCCTTCTCGTCAAAAAGGCGCGAGAATTCCAGTTCGTCTAGTAGTTCACTGATTTCCACAGCGGCAAATTCCTCTATGGGTTGCTCCGCCATTTACATGATTTTATCCAGATAATTTTTAACCAGATTAATCAGTTTTTCCATGGTGTGAACAGAAACCGCGAGCACAAGGTACCCGTCAATGTTGCGATCCTTGACGAAAAAATCGACGTGTATGAAGATTATCGAAATGCCCTGACTATCCAACGTTCCACACAAACTCTTGGAATCCACATCCTTTCGAAACTTGGGAATCTCGCTGGAAATGTTGACGCCGAATTCATTGCCAAATGTACCCAGGAATGAATTGAGAATAACGTTCCCCATTTCCTGAAGTGCTTCCTGCTCAAGATCAACGATCTCATCAAGCGACATTTCCTCGCCTAGCAACAGGCGTACGAGTTCCAGACTGTTTTGTTCTGGAAATGCAATGCTGGCGAAGCCAGATAAGGGACCTTCGAAACCCTGTTGCACGACGGTCAGGGGTTGATCCTTAAGTGCTCCAATTTTCTCGGACAGTTCCGATTCTGTTACGATTTCGACCTTTGGCACGGAGAGTAGGACTTCATAACCGATCATTTCGTTCAGAACACCGGCAGACCGACCGACAGCCATGTTCGTGATCTCGGTTAGTGAGTCGTGCTCAAGTTCAGTTAAATCCAGCATGGCAATAAATCAACTTTCCAGGAAAGCCGCAATGTCATCTTTTCTAGGCGGTTTGGTCAAATATCCGACACCCAAAGCCGTGGCCCGTTCTTCTATTTCGTGCTGAATGTTGGCCGTCATCATAGTTATGGCAAGAGATGGCTGCAGTTCTTTCAGTTTCCCCGCAAGTGCGAGTCCATCAATGCCTGGCATGTGAAAATCGACAATGGCGGCTTCGAACGTATTGTCAGCCATCTGGTCGAGGGCCTCGTCACCACATGCCGCTTCACTGATCTCAATATCGGGCACCACCTCCAGGATGATTTTCTTGATAATCATCCGAGACACTTTGCTGTCGTCTACAATCAGAATGTTACGATACATGCTGGTTCCCATCTTGAAGCATTTTGCCCACAACCCCACCTTTACACCCATACACGCTTAAACTGTCCTGCTTTTGAACCAACGTCATTATGGCAAATACACAAGACACATTTCATATGTGGTGGGCGGTTTACAAATTCAAGCAATTCCTGAAAGAATTTGCCAATTCTCGCATCTAACTGCTTCCGACTTCAGGTGGTAAGTCTATCCGTCAACCCTAGTCAATGATGATTAATTCTCTCGGAGCGTCGCACAACCGCTCGCCACCTGTTTCCGTTACAATAAATGGTTCAGACACGGCTGCACCGTAATCCTCAAGCCAAACACCTGACTGAAAATGGAAGCACATGCCGGGCTGCAACTCTGTCTTATCGCCGGGGCGCAGACTAGCCGTTCGCTCGCCCCAGTCGGGTGGGTAGTTGAGGCCGATCGAATAACCGACGCGACTTTCTTTCTTGTAACCGTTCTTGTTCAGAATTTTTTGCCACGCTGCCTCCACTTCTTCGCAAGAAACACCGGGGCGCGCCATATCAAGGGCCACATCGACCCCTTCGACGATCACCTTGGCCAGGTCTGCCACGGCTGTAGGCGGCTTGCCGAGATGTATTGTACGGGTGAGAGGTGCGTGATAATGGCGGTGGGCAGCACCAATTTCCATCATGATCAGGGTATCGTGGGGGAGGGGTTCGTCAGTCCACGTAAGGTGTGGTGTGCTGGTTCCCTCGCCGACCTGGATGAGTGGGCAAAGGCTGGTGTAGTCACCAAACTTGCCTTCTACGCCCATAATTTGGGCATGATAAATCTCCGCAATGACTTCATATTGCGGCACTCCAGGCGCAATCTTGTCCAGGGCACGTTGCATCGTCGCCGTGCAGATAGTACCCGCGTCACGCATGTATGCAAGTTCGACGTCCGACTTAACCAACCGCGCCCAGTTGACCAACTCTTTGGAATCGGCAATTTGTGCACTTGGCAAGCCCTTGCTTAAATGTTCATGGGCGCGGGCGGTATAGTAGTGGGCATCCATTTCGACACCGATTCGACACCTGTCCCAGCCACGTGTGCGAATCAGCTCCGCCAATTCATCGTTGGGGTGATTGGTCACGTGATGAATAAGCGGTTCTGAAAAACCAATAATGTTCTCAGGAGAGATATCTGTCGTAATTGTTGCCGCCTTGGCATCCTGTTCCCGTCCGAACCAAAGTGGTGTTGCTCCATCCACATGGACAAGAACAGCCTGTGGTACATAAAAAGACCAGCCATCAAACCCTGTTAACCAACCCATGTTGGCCGGGTCCTGGCAGATCAGCAAATCGAAATCGGCTGCGACCATGCGAGATTTGGTTTCTGCCAATCGACGCGCATACTCTTCGGGTGTGAATGGTTTTTTGTAATTCATGTGAATAGCTTTTCTGTACGTTGATTCATGCGATCAACCCTAATCCAGGAAGGATCAGAACGCACCACAGATTTGTTAGGCCGAGTGGAAGAAAAATTTGAGTTATGAAAACCTGGAAGTGTCCCGTAATACTGTGCCAGTCATAGTGTGAGGTAACAGACACCATGGGGTTTCGAATTCTAGCTCTCGGCGGGGACGGCATCGGCCCTGAAGTGGTCGACGCAGGACTCAAGGTCATCGATGTATTGGCGTCTCTGGAAGGCTTTGATTACAGCCTGGAGGAGGACTTGCTGCACGGTGCTGCATGGGACGCCTACGGTACGTTTTTGCGGGACGAAACTTTGGAAAAGGCACGGCACGCGGATGCAGTTTTAGTCGGTGCGGTTGGCGGAGCGAACTGGGACGACCTGGTGCCAAATGGTTCCCCCGTAGAAAAAGACGGCCTTATGAAATTGCGCCGTGAGTTGGATGTGTATGCAGGGCTCAGACCTGCCAGGGCCTACAACGCACTGTTGGCACGAACACCGTTCAAGACGGGTGTTGTAGCGGGTGCCAATGTGATGGTTGTACGAGAACTTTGCGGAGGACCATTTTTTGGTGAACCACGCGGCATCGAAACGAGTGAAGACGGTGTACGTTGTGGATTCGATAATGCTGTTTACTCAGATTTGGAAATAGAACGCATCGCGCGGGTGGGATTTGAGCTTGCACGTCGACGGTCGGGAAGGCTGGTTTCAGCAGATAAGGCTAATGTTATGGAATCCTACGTTTTATGGCGCGAGGTTGTTACTGAAGTAGGTGCCCGTGACTATCCGGATGTAAAACTAATCCATCTCTATGCCGACAATGCAGTCTATCAATTGTGCTGTCGTCCGAACGCTTTTGAGGTAATTTTATCGGATAATCTATTTGGCGACATCCTGTCAGATCTGACAGGTTCCATTGCCGGTTCACTTGGCATGTTGCCGTCTGCGTCGCTGGCAAGCGCTCCAGTCATTGGTGAGCGAGTCAGACCGGGTTTGTACGAACCGGTTCATGGAACAGCCCCAGACATCACCGGACAGGGCATTGCCAACCCACTGGGTGCCATTTTATCCGTTGCAATGATGTTCGAACATGGGTTCGCAATGCCTGATGTTGCGCAACGCATTGAGGTTGCGGTTGACGATGTCTTGAATGCCGGGATCTGGACACCTGATCTAGGCGGGTCGGCGACGACAGTACATGTCACTGATGCCATAATTTCGGCGTTGCGGGCGTGATGCTACTCATGAAAACTAAATGAATATGTTAGAATACGGGCACTGTTGCAGCCAATCCAACTGATGCAGGAGACGACATTGAACGAAGCTGTCTTATCTAAGAAACAACAGGTTCCACCAGTTGAGGCACCAATGAGCAAAGAGTGGAATTGGCACCCCAATTTGCCACTGGACGATGCGCATCCTTTTTCGTTGTCGCCTTTACGAACATGGTGTTGGTTCAGGCGGTCGTGGCTATCATTTTCAACGGTTATCGTCTGGTTTTCCCTTGGGGTTGTTTCATGGTTGTATCTGTTGCCGGAAATGGGGCGAATGGTAACGTTCCAGGCGGACTGGATAGTTCAGATTTTCGCGAAGAATTTTTTTCTGCTGTGCCTTAGTGCAGGTGGTTTGTACTCGTATTTTTACATCCTTCGCCAACAAGACCATCAGCGCCGGTTTGAGCGCCGTGAATTGGCGCGTTCCAATCGGGTTTTTATGTTCAATGACCAAGTTAAGGACAACATGTTCTGGTCGTTAGCCAGCGGCGTTACGATCTGGTCAGCCTATGAAGTTGTCTATTTTTGGGCATTTGCGAATGGTTATGTACCCGGCGTTACTTTCAGTGATAACCCGGTCTGGTTTGTTCTCTGGTTTCCGTTGATTTCTCTATGGGGATCGTTTCACTTTTACTGGATACATCGTTTCATCCATTGGCCACCCGTCTATAAGGCTGTTCATGCCCTTCACCATCGGAATATTATCATCAATCCGTGGTCGGGTATTTCCATGCATCCCATTGAACACATCCTGTATTTTTCGAATATCCTTATTCACTTCGTTGTTGCATCACATCCACTACATGTTCTTTATCATATGTTTTTCCAGGGTATTGGACCGTCCACATCACATTCAGGATACGAGAGCCTGTTGGTAAATGACAAAAGCCAGATTGGATTTGGTGATTTTTTTCATCAACTCCATCACCGGTTTTTCGAGTGCAATTACGGCACGTTCGAAATGCCGTTGGACAGATGGTTCGGCACTTATTGTGATGGTACACAGGAGAGCATGGAGAAAATTCGCGAGCGAAAACGCCTCATGCATGTTTAATCAGATAGTAATGTTGATCACAATGATCGACCGTCGGTTCGTATCCGAAGGAAAAGATTGAAATGCGGGTTGCCAGTCTGCCCATGTACAGCTTTCCTGAAACCCGTGCAGCCCGCGACGCACTGTGGGCGGTTCTAGCAGACCGATTGCGCATGAAGGGTGTTTCGGACGTCCCGGACCATCTGACACATGACACGCCCGTTCGTGATCTGTGGAGCGACCCGAATTTGCTGGTGAGTCAGTGTTGTGGGTATGACGTTGTGAAGTCCTATAAGGAGATACTGCGTCCCATCGCCACGCCGGTTTATGACAGCCCAGCTTGTTTAGGCGAGTATTATTGTAGTTTGGTGATTGTCCACGAAGAGTCTCCGTTCGAAGATGTGCGACAGATGAAGGGGACAGTTGGTGTCATTAATGGGCCCGAATCCCACTCTGGCATGAGTTCGCTTCGCCAACTCATTTCGAGCACGCACACGGGTGGCGACTTCTTTTCTGAACTGAAGATCAGCGGCAGTCACGAATCCAGTCTTCATATGGTTAGAACAAGGCAGGCGGATGTGGCCGCAATCGACAGTGTCATTTTGTCTCTGGTCAGGCGTTATCGGCCGGATGATCTACAGGGTATCCGGGTGATGGGAACAACTTACCGTGCCCCGGCACCGCCATTCGTTGTTCGTGCGGATACACCTGAAAAAGACGTGGAAAAAATCAGATCAGCATTGCTGGAGACTTTCAGTGATCCGGCGACAGAGGATAGCCGCGAAGACATGTTGCTGGAGAGCGTGATCCCCGCAACGACTGACGATTACTGGTTTATGAGCGCTTTCGAAGACTATGCCGCCAAACGTGGATTTGAGATGGTTCATTGACCCGGAGAATGGAATTGTGAGCGTTGGAAGCGAGACCGAAGCGGCCACTAGGAAGTCGCGAAAATCGAGCGGTCGAAAGGCGCGACGCGCAGCTCATGTGGAAACAACGCCGGGTTCACCCTACATTCAGCGCAAAATTGCCACTTACGACATCTTGAACGAAGAGGGGCTCTGTCTGATCGAGCAGAACGCCGAAACCATTCTGCGTGAAACCGGGATGGAGTTTGTTGATGATCC